>CAZYQR010000061.1:0-11178 GCA_964649755.1 uncultured Maribacter sp.
GGTTGAATACCCAAATAAATTAGGTCAAAGTTTGAATGATTCAACACACCTCAAAAATCCGAAAGCCTTGCATCCTGCATTTTATGGTTGTTTTGATTGGCATTCATCTGTGCACGGACATTGGTCCTTGGTTTCACTATTAAAGCGTTTTCCTAATTTGCATAGCGCGCTATCAATACGTGAAAAATTAGAGGAGAATATATCTAAAGAGAACATCGAAACTGAAGTAGCTTATTTTAGAATGAAAGGCAATAAGACCTATGAACGTACTTATGGTTGGGCCTGGATATTGAAATTATCAGAAGAACTGCAAACCTGGGATGATCCCTTGGCCAAGGAGCTCAATGCAAATCTGCAGCCTTTAGTGACAATTGTTGTTCAGGGTTATCTTGATTTTCTTCCAAAACTCAATTATCCTATTCGTGTCGGAGAGCACAGTAATACTGCTTTTGGAATGTCATTGGCATGGGACTATGCCAAAACTACAAACAATACTGAGCTTCAGAAAGTAATTGAAAGTAGTGTAAACCGCTTTTATATGAATGACAAAGCATGCCCTTTAAGTTGGGAGCCCAGTGGGTTTGATTTTTTATCACCTTGTCTTCAAGAAGCAGATTTGGTTCGCAAGGTCTTTTCGCCAGAAAAATTCAAAAATTGGTTCAATGCTTTTCTACCGCAAATGGTCAAACCTTCCTTTACATTAGAAACTGGAAGAGTATCAGATAGGACCGATGGTAAATTAGTACATATTGATGGCCTTAATTTTAGCCGGGCTTGGTGTTTGTATGGAATTGCAGAATCACTTCCTGAGTATTCCCATTTAAAGCAAATAGCCAATGAACATATAAATTATTCTTTAACAAGTATCGTAGATGATAATTATGAGGGTACTCATTGGCTGGGAACATTTGCATTGTATGCTTTAAACCAATCAGAATAGTATGTTCAAAAAAATAGGCCCAGGAGTGTTGATAGCCGCGGCCTTTATTGGTCCTGGTACCGTTACGGCTTGCACTTTGGCAGGTGTTGGCTTTGGGTATGCCTTGTTGTGGGCTATGTTACTCTCAATAATAGCAACTGTGGTATTGCAGGAAATGTCCGCCAGATTAGGGATAATCACTCAAAATGGTTTGGCAGATGCCATTAAGAATGAGTTAAAGACCCCATGGCTTAGAATGTTGTTAATTGGCATTGTATTAGCTGCCATAGTAATCGGCAATGCTGCGTATGAAGCCGGTAATATTGGAGGGGCCACGTTGGGGATGGAGGCACTTTTCGGTGAAGAATATGCTGCTTTTTATCCTTTTATCATCGGCGGATTGGCATTTATACTTCTATATATGGGTAGTTATAAAGCTATGGAAAAGGTATTTGTGACATTGGTGTTGATTATGAGCCTTTCGTTTCTTCTGACGGCCATAATCACCAAGCCCAATATTATGGAAATAGTTAAAGGCATGTTCATACCTAGGGTACCTGAGGGTAGTATATTAATGATCATCGCTTTGGTCGGCACTACTGTTGTACCCTATAATCTATTTTTGCATGCATCATTGGTAAGTGAAAAATGGAAAAGTAAGGAAGATCTGCAAACTGCCAGAAAAGATACCATTATCTCAATTGCCTTAGGTGGAATGGTTTCGATGGCAATTGTTATTGCTGCCACAGCCATTCCCGGAAAAGAAGTAACAAATGTAATGGACCTGGCAAAAGGTTTGGAACCTTTATATGGCAATAGTGCTAAATACTTTATGGGTATTGGATTGTTCGCTGCCGGTGTTACCTCTGCAATAACAGCACCTTTGGCGGCTGCTTATGTGGCCAGTAGTTGTTTTGGATGGAATGCCGGTATGAAAGATCTAAAATTCAGAATTGTATGGATGATTATTTTAGGATTGGGAATATTTTTTCTTTCCTTTGGGATTAAACCTATTGAAATAATCAAATTTGCCCAAGTAGCTAATGGAATATTACTTCCCGTAATTGCCATATTTCTTTTGTGGATTGTCAACAAGTCATCGGTAATGGGCAAATATAGAAACACCAAAATGCAAAATATTTTAGGACTTGTGATTATTGTGCTTGCGGTAGTATTGGGAGTGAAAAGCATTTTTGAAGTATTAGGTCTTTTTTAAATGGAAGGTATATATATTGATATTAATTGTGATGTAGGTGAGGGTATAGGCAATGAAGCGGATTTACTACCCTTGATTTCTTCATGTAATATTGCTTGTGGTGGGCATGCGGGAGATGATAGGTCTATGGCCCAGGTAGTGAAATTGGCCAAACACTATGGTGTGCGTATAGGCGCTCACCCATCATATCCGGATAGGGAAAATTTTGGCCGATTTTCAATGGATATTGGGTCAACGGAATTGACTAATAGCATAAGGACACAAATAAATGCCTTGGAAACTATCCTTCATAAGGAGCAGGTTTCATTGCATCACATTAAACCACATGGCGCTTTGTATAATGATTTGGCAAAGAATGGGGCATTAGCTGAATTATTTTTAAAGGCTATTGCCTCTGATAGGGAAAGCGCTATTTTATATGCTCCTCCCGGTTCTGTGATTGCCAAAAAGGCAATAAAACATCATTTTAAGGTTAAGCTAGAGGCTTTTGCGGATAGAAGCTATAATCAGGACCTGAGTTTGGTCTCACGAAAGTTGCCAAATGCTGTTCTAAATGATCCTAAAATAATATTGAATCATTTGGTCAAAATGGTGCATGAAAATAAGGTGGTGACAATTGACGGCAAAGAATCACATATTGAAGCTGATACTTATTGTTTACATGGCGATACACCCAATGCATTGCAGATATTAACGTACCTTTCAGAAGAATTGCCTAAACAACAAATCTATATAAAAAAGTGACAAATTATCCTATTTCCATACGGGCTTTTGGTGAGCACGCTATTTTAGTTGAATGGCCCAATAAAGTAGATGAGGCCATCTTGAATGATATACTTCAATTCAGTTCCTATTTAAAGTTAAAATGTCTTGATTCTAAGAAATGGGAACTAGTTTCGGCGTATAATTCACTCACCTTGATCCAAAGAAAACAAAGAATAAACTTTGAACCTTTTAAAAAGCAATTAGAAACTTGGTATCCAAAAAGGGAGGGTGCTCATCATTCTAATAAATATCTTTGGAAACTTCCAGTTTGCTATGATTTGGATTTTGCTATTGATATAGAGGAAGTTGCAAAAGAATTAGGAAATTCTGTTGAGAAAATCATTGAATTGCATACGTCGCACATTTATACCGTCTTTGGAATTGGATTTTTACCTGGGTTTATGTATTTGGGCGGCTTGCCAAAATCATTGGAGTCCTCAAGGAGAGCTGAACCAAGGCAGAAGGTTGCTAAAGGTGCTGTTGGTCTGGCTGGTAAGCAGACCGGTATTTACCCACAAGAATCCCCAGGTGGTTGGAATATTATTGGTAATTGTTCAGTTCCGATTTTTGATGCAAATAGGGAAGAACCTTGTTTTGTAAATGTAGGTGACAAAATACAATTCTATGCTATTTCCAGGGCAGAATACAAATTGCATAAGATTGAAGGTGAAGTAGGGATTTATCAATTTGAAAAAATAAAATTGGATGCTTAAGGTACTAAAATCTGGTTTTTTCACTACACTTCAGGACGAGGGACGTTTCGGGTATCGTGATAAAGGTGTACCAGTTTCTGGGGTGATGGATATAAGTGTAGTACGGATGGCAAATAGACTCTTGGAAAATGAAGACAATGCATGCGTATTGGAAATCACAATGACAGGACCTACACTTCAATTTGAACAGGATAGTTTTATTGTTTTGGGTGGAGCCGAGATGTCCGCAACGCTAAATAATCAACCCATATACAATTACAAAGTATATAAAGTCAGCGCGGGTGATATCCTTTCTTATGGAAGATTAACCCAAGGGTTTAGAGGCTATTTGGCAATAAAAGAAGGTTTTAAATCTAAAAACATCTTAGGAAGTCATTCACAATACTTTCCAATTACTGCCTCAGAGTGTTTAAAGGATAGGGATGAATTGGAATATGTAGAAGTAAGTTCATTTGACCCCAAAATATCGGAGCTTAAAATAGACCCATTATTTGGGGAAACTGTACTTGAAGTCTCTAAAGGGCCAGAATATGGACTTTTGGACAACAATCAATTGGAAAATCTCTTCTTTAAGGAGTTTTCTGTTGCAAAAGAGTATAATAGAATGGGGTACCAGTTTGAAGAAAGGATTAAAGGGCATAAAATATCAATGCTGACCTCTGCAACATTGCCTGGAACTGTTCAAATTACCCCTTCCGGTAAATTGATTGTTTTAATGAAAGACGGTCAAACAACAGGGGGATATCCGAGAATACTTCAGTTATCAGACAAGGCCATTTCTATTTTAGCCCAAAAAAAATTCGGGGATTTTGTGTCTTTCAAATTAGTTTAAACTTTCCTGTATACCTCTTCAAAAGGGACTCTGAACCTAGGCCCGTAAATACCTTTTTCGTCGCGAACACCACAACCTATAACCATATTAATTTCCGCTCCCCAAGGTAAATCCAGAATTTTTTTGACCATTGTAGTATCACTACCTTCCATAGGACAGGTGTCATATCCAATCGCAGCCATTGAGATCATGAAATTCTGTGC
This sequence comes from uncultured Maribacter sp., assembly GCA_964649755.1. Classification (GTDB taxonomy): domain Bacteria; phylum Bacteroidota; class Bacteroidia; order Flavobacteriales; family Flavobacteriaceae; genus Maribacter_A. The sequence goes on from CAZYQR010000061.1 coordinate 4,649, forward strand.
TGCCAGTCCAGCGCTTTTATGAGCGACGATACGCATATCAGAATTTCTGACCTCTTTATAAATGGGTCTGAAAAGGCCTATAAGTTGAAAAAATAAGTATTTTATCATACCCAAAATCCCTAAGAAGTCCGTGTACAAAGTAGGAATCAATTTTTTATAATAATTAAAGGCAAATTTTTCCTTATCGGTATATTGATCTAAAGGCTTATCCGTAAAACTACTTTTCAAAAAAGTCAGATTGGCCTTGGCCCGTTTTTTCCAAAGATCTTTTCTAGTAACGACAACTACCAATTGTTTTGCATTTTTAGCTGCTGGTTGGTCAAAACAGGCCTTTGATAAATCCTTGAGTTTAGTTTTATCAGTGATATGATAAAATTCCCATAACTGTAAATTACTGCTAGTAGGGGCGAGTGAGGCGTTTTTTAAACACTGACGTACTTTGTCATCATCCAATTCGATATCATCCTTGAATAAGCGTACAGAACGTCTATATTGAATGGCCTCAGAAACTGTTTTTTCCATTGGGCTAAAATAGATGTTTTACTTTCTTTACAAGCTTCATTGGTAAATTATATGGAGGATAACGAAGTGGTGCGTCTAACCAATTCGCTTTTTTAATAATTGCTTTTTGGTGAGAAAAAATATCAAATGAAGTCCTTCCATGATAGGCTCCAATACCACTGGCGCCAACCCCGCCAAACGGTAATTTTTTATTCGTAATCTGGATAACGGTATCGTTTATGGCACCGCCACCAAAACTATACGTATCTATAACTTTTTTCTGGAATTTCTTGTTGTTCGAAAAAACATAAGTTGCCAAAGGTTTACCGTAATTCATTATATATTTATGAATATCATCTTCGGTCTCGTAAGCTATTATAGGTAAAATGGGTCCAAATATCTCGCCGTGCATCAGTTTGCTGTCCAATTTTGGTTCATTGACCAAAGTAGGAGCAAGGTAATTATCTTCATCATTGCTGTTTCCGCCGAAAATTATTTCCTCGCCTTCCAACATTGCTTTTAGACCCTTGTAATGACCTTTATTTACAGTTCGAGAAAAGTCAGGTGAGGCCTCTATATTTTCACCGTAACATTTCGTGATGTTCTTTATTAGCGCAGAGATTAATTTATCCTTAATGCTAGAATGAACTAAAATATAATCTGAGGCGATACAAGTTTGCCCAGCATTTAAAAATTTACCCCATACAATACGCTTGGCCGCTAACGCTATGGATGCGGTTGAGTCAACAATGCATGGGTTTTTGCCTCCAAGCTCCAAAGTAACTGGGGTTAAGTGTTTTGCAGCGCTTTCATAAACAATCTGGCCAACTCGCGTGCTTCCTGTAAAGAAAATATAATCCCATTTTTGAGCTAGAAGATTTTGAGACACTTCAACACCACCTTCTACAACTGAGACATGTTCTGGAACAAAAACCGATGCCACTATCTCTGAGATGATTTTAGCCGTATTCGGCGTTACCTCTGATGGCTTTACCACTACAGTATTTCCAGCAGCAATAGCACCTATCAGTGGCGCGAATGCCAATTGAAAAGGATAATTCCAAGGTGCAATGATTAGAACGGCACCGTAAGGTTCTTTATAGATCCAATCGGAAGACGGCCAATTCATTAATGTAGCAGATTTCCGCTCTCGTCGTGCCCATAGTTCAATATTCTTTATAACTAGCTTTAATTCGGCCAAAACAAACTGGGTTTCAGCAGCTAAGGTTTCAAATTTCGGTTTTTTGAAATCTTTATAAATTGCCTCCGCAATATCGTCTTCACGAGAAATAATCTCTTTTTGCAATTTTTTCAAGGCCTTTTTTCGAAATGAAATATCCTTGGTCTGTTGTGTTGCAAAAAAATCACGCTGCTTTTGTAGTAATTCCATGGGCATTACATTGTTATAAAAAATATCCCCAATGTACTCATTTTGGGGATATCATAAACCATATATGTTATGACGAAAATAGATAGTTTATAAAGCAAAAATGTTTATATGATTAGTGCATTGCTTTATTTGGGGCATATTTTTATTTTAAATGAATTAAAACCGTACTAAACAATGGGTTTTAAAAGTACTGAATATGGTAAAAATATGAATTTAAAATGTTGATAAACAGTGATTTAAATAAATTATTATGCACTTGGATTTAGAGTGGTAATAATTGTTAAATATAAAGCACATTTTAAACAATTATATTTGATTTATATATTAAATCTTATTGGATTAAGCAATAACAATAATTTTCTGAATGGAATTGAACAAATACAGTAAAAATGTTACCCAAGACCCTACACAACCGGCCGCACAAGCCATGCTGTATGCAATAGGACTTACCGAAAATGATTTAAAAAAACCATTGGTTGGGATTGCGAGCACAGGTTATGAAGGCAATCCTTGTAATATGCACCTGAATGATCTGGCCCAACATGTGAAAGAAGGTACTGCCAAAGGAGGATTAATAGGTTTGGTATTCAATACCATTGGGGTAAGTGATGGTATTTCGATGGGTACATACGGTATGCGCTATTCTCTTCCTTCTAGGGATATCATCGCCGATTCAATGGAAACTGTGGTTCAGGCCATGAATTATGACGGACTTGTTACTGTGGTAGGATGTGATAAGAACATGCCCGGAGCATTAATGGCTATGATTCGATTAGACAGACCATCGGTTTTGGTATATGGTGGCACCATTGCTTCTGGTTGTTTCAAAGACAAAAAGTTGGATATTGTATCTGCATTTGAGGCTTGGGGCGAGAAAGTTGCAGGAACCATGAATGAGGAAGATTACAAAAGTGTTATCCAAAATGCGTGTCCAGGCGCTGGAGCATGTGGCGGTATGTATACGGCAAATACAATGGCCTCGGCCATTGAGGCCCTCGGTATGGCAATGCCATATAATTCGTCGAATCCAGCTTTAAGTAAAGAAAAGAAGCAAGATTGTATAAGCTCTGGTAATGCTTTGAGATACTTAATGGAAAATGACATTAAGCCAAGTGATATAATAACGCGTAAGTCATTTGAGAATGCGGTACGTCTGCTAACCCTATTGGGTGGGTCAACGAATGCAGTTTTACACTTTTTAGCAATTGCAAAGGCAGCGGAGATAGAATTTACACTGGACGATTTCCAGAAAATAAGTGATACCACACCATTTTTAGCCGATTTAAAACCGAGTGGAAAATACTTAATGGAAGATTTACATCGGGTTGGTGGTACTCCAGCAGTGATGAAGTTTATGCTTGAAAACGGTATGCTTCATGGTGATTGTCTAACGGTTACAGGAAAGACGATAGCAGAGAATCTAGCTGAATTGCCAGGTCTTCAAGAAGGTCAGGAGGTAGTAAAACCGTTGAACAAACCAATTAAGGAAACAGGTCATCTTCGCATTCTTTATGGAAACCTTGCTGAAGAGGGGTCAGTAGCCAAAATAACAGGAAAAGAAGGATTTCATTTTACAGGACCAGCAAAAGTATTTGATGATGAATTCAAGGCCAATGCCGGTATCGGAGCAGGAATGGTTAAAAAAGGTGATGTAGTTGTAATTCGTTATGAAGGCCCTAAAGGTGGACCTGGAATGCCTGAAATGTTAAAGCCAACAGCAGCAATTATGGGTGCTGGCCTTGGAAAAGAGGTGGCATTGATTACAGATGGTCGTTTTTCAGGAGGTACACATGGTTTTGTAGTTGGCCATGTATGTCCTGAAGCCCAAGAAGGTGGTATGATAGGTCTTCTAAAAGATGGAGACATTATTTCAATTGATGCTGAAAAAAACAGTATTTCCGTGGCGCTTTCTGATGATGAAATCAAATCTCGAAGAGCTAATTGGATCCAACCAGCATTAAAGGTCAGAAAAGGAAGTTTATACAAATACGCTAAAACCGTATCATCTGCTTCACAGGGTTGTGTAACCGATGAATTCTAAAAAAAAATACAATAGGAAATTGTCCCTTTAATGGGACTTGAGGGGTAATGGTCTAAGGATACCCGAAAAGCTTAAATAATTATGGAGACATTGAAAGAGAAGAAAAAAAACGCAAAGAAGCCCACGACAATAAAAATTAGTGGCGCTGAAGCTATTGTACATTGTTTATTGGCCGAAGGTGTTGATATACTTTACGGCTATCCTGGGGGAGCAATTATGCCAGTTTATGACGAGCTTTATAAGTTTCAAGATAAGCTGACACATATTCTTACGCGTCATGAACAAGGAGCTACCCATGCTGCACAAGGTTATGCCCGTGTCTCTGGCAAGGTTGGTGTCGCCATGGCAACATCAGGTCCCGGAGCAACCAATTTAGTGACTGGTTTGGCCGATGCACAGATAGATTCTACGCCTATGGTATGTATTACGGGACAAGTACCAAGTCATTTGCTCGGATCTGATGCTTTTCAAGAGACTGATATCATTGGGATTTCAACTCCAGTTACAAAATGGAATCATCAAATCACTAATGTCGAAGAGATACCTGAAGTAATGGCAAAAGCATTTTATTTAGCAAAATCAGGTCGTCCAGGTCCTGTTTTGGTCGATATTACAAAAAACGCTCAATTTGATGAACTGGATTTTAGCTATGAACATTGTACAGGTGTGCGCAGTTATAAGCCAATTCCAAAGCCAAATATGGATGCCATAGACGCTGCCGCAACATTAATCAATTCAGCGAAAAAACCTTTTATCGTCTTCGGACAAGGCGTAATACTTGGTGAGGCTGAGGAACAATTAAAGGCTTTAGTTGAAAAAGCTGGCATACCAGCAGCATGGACGATTCTTGGACTTTCAGCAATGGATACAGATCATCCACTTAATGTAGGAATGGTGGGTATGCACGGCAATTATGGGCCTAATGTATTGACAAATGAATGCGATGTACTAGTGGCTATTGGTATGCGCTTTGATGATCGGGTAACTGGAAGTTTGGATACCTATGCCAAACAAGCCAAGGTCATCCACTTTGAAATTGACCCTGCTGAAATAAATAAAAATGTAACTGCGAATGTTGCGGTATTGGGTGACTCCAAGGAAACATTAAACTTGTTATTACCAAAAATCAAAGAGAACAGTCATGATGAATGGCATAACGAGTTCAAAGAAAAATATAAAATTGAATATGACACGGTCATCAAAGAAGAACTGTACCCTACCAAAGATGCCTTGACCATGGCCGAGGTTATTAACGAAATTAATATCGCAAGCGGGCATAAGGCGGTTATTGTTAGCGATGTAGGCCAACATCAAATGATTGCGTGCAGATATTCTAAATTCAAACAATCAAAAAGCAATATTACTTCTGGAGGGTTAGGTACTATGGGTTTTGCTTTGCCAGCAGCCATTGGTGCCAAAATGGGTGCCATGGATAGGGAAGTGGTTGCTATAATTGGTGATGGGGGCTTTCAAATGACCATTCAGGAATTGGGAACTATTTTTCAAAATAAAACGCCTGTTAAGATTGTAGTACTTAACAATGACCATTTGGGTATGGTAAGACAATGGCAAGAATTGTTCTTTGAGAGCAGATACGCTTCAACAGTAATGAGTAACCCAGATTTTGTAAAAATTGCAGAAGGGTATGACATCACTTCAAAAAGGGTATCCGAAAGAAAAGATTTAAAAGCTACTGTAAAAGAAATGATGGCTTCCAAAGAAGCTTATTTCCTGGAAGTTAAAGTTGAGAAAGAGGATAATGTATTTCCTATGATTCCTTCAGGAGCATCTGTATCAGACGTTAGATTAAAATAGAATGAACGATTCCAAAATCAAGGATATTCCGACAAGACATACGCAATTGGAAAGTAAGTCTAAAGAGATAAGCTTCACAATGCCGTCTGATTTATATATTGGCAGCCTTTTGAAAACTTTGGTGTCGTCAAAACCTAATGGCCATTTTTTAGAATTAGGTACTGGTATTGGCTTATCACTATCATGGATGATAGATGGCTTGAACGAAAGTTCAACCTTAATATCTATTGACAATGATAAAGAATTGGTTGCAATAGCCAATAATTACTTTGGTAATGATGATAGGGTTAAAATTATTTGTCAAGCTGGTTCTGAATGGATCCATCATAATACAAATGAAAGATTTGATTTAATATTTGCGGATGCATGGCCTGGAAAATATAGTGAGATAGAGAAAGTTCTTTCAATGGTAAAAGTTGGTGGATTTTATATTATTGATGATATGAATACACAACCTAATTGGCCTCAAGGGCATGAGATCCATGTAAATAAATTAGTCGAATATCTTGAACAAAGAAAAGATTTTGTCCTTACTAAAATGAATTGGTCCACGGGGCTGATAGTAGCGGTTAAAAAGTATTAATACAATGTCCCCTCGAGCGCAGTCGAGAGGTCTTTATTGCTTACAAATAATTTAGTTCTCGACTGCGCTCGAACAGACTTGGTTTTATTTTTATTTAGATTATGGAAAAACAATGGTTTACAATTTCGGTTTACTCCGAAAATAACGTAGGATTATTAAATAGAATATCTGGGATATTCTTAAAGCGACACATTAATATA
>CAZYQR010000062.1:0-11049 GCA_964649755.1 uncultured Maribacter sp.
ATGTCATTTAGCGCTATGCTATTTCAAAGAACAAGAGCGAAAAACGGGATTCGAACCCGCGACCCCCACCTTGGCAAGGTGATGCTCTACCACTGAGCTATTTTCGCAATTTAAAAGAACTACACATCATTTTAAGATGCGGGTGCAAATTTAATACAATTCTATAAAAAGCAAAGTAATTTATTAAAAAAGCAGATAAAACTTTACGAACTCGCTTTCTTGTTTTTTGTAAGCAATCGTTTGATCTCGTTAAGCTTCATTAATGCCTCAACCGGGGTAAGGGTATTGATATCCAAATTGGTGATTTCTTCCTTGATCTGTTCCAATAAGGGATCGTCCAAATTAAAGAAACTCAGTTGCATTTCGTTCTGGACCGAGGTTAACTTATCTGTCAATTCTTCACTGGAATGTGATTTTTCAAGTTTCTTCAAAATCTTATTGGCCTTATGAATAACTTGTTGGGGCATACCAGCCATTTTTGCTACATGGATTCCGAAACTATGTTCACTACCACCAGCTATTAATTTTCGTAAAAATAAGACCTTGTCTTTGAGTTCTTTAACAGAAACATTGTAATTCTTGATCCGGTCAAAGGTCGTTGACATTTCATTGAGTTCATGATAATGCGTAGCAAAAAGTGTTTTGGCACGTGCGGGATGCTCATGTAAATATTCAGAAATTGCCCAAGCAATTGAAATTCCATCATAGGTGCTCGTACCCCGACCAATTTCATCCAAAAGAATAAGGCTTCGTTCTGAAAGGTTGTTCAATATAGACGCGGTCTCGTTCATTTCTACCATAAAGGTCGACTCACCCATAGAGATGTTATCACTGGCACCAACACGTGTGAAAATTTTATCTACATACCCTATTTTTGCCGATTCAGCGGGTACAAAACTACCCATTTGGGCCAATAATACAATTAAGGCAGTTTGTCGTAATAGGGCCGATTTACCACTCATATTAGGCCCAGTAATCATGATAATCTGTTGATTCTCCCTGTTTAGGACTACATCATTTGCAACATAGGCTTCGCCAAGGGGCAATTGCTTTTCAATGACCGGGTGACGCCCACCTATGATTTCCAACGCTGTTGAATCATTGAGTTGGGGTTCCTTGTAATTGTTATCTTTTGCCAATTGCGTAAATCCGCAAAGACAGTCCAAAGTTGCGATTTGTTGCGCATTGTTCTGTACAGGCACAATATATTCTTGCATCCACAAGACCAATTGGGCGAACAATTGTTGTTCCAAGTGTAGAATGCGCTCTTCGGCACCCAGGATCTTGGCTTCGTATTCTTTTAACTCTTCCGTGATATATCGTTCTGCATTGACAAGAGTCTGTTTACGGATCCATTCTTCAGGTACTTTGTCTTTGTGCGTGTTCCGAACTTCTATATAATAGCCAAATACATTGTTCGATGCTATTTTCAATGAAGAAATGCCCGTTCTTTCTGTCTCGCGTTCCAGCATTTTATCCAGATATTCCTTACCGGAAAAAGCCAAGCCACGAAGTTCGTCTAGCTCCTCTGAATAGCCATTGGCAATAGCATTTCCTTTTAACACATTGATAGGGGCCTCTTCATTTACCATCTCTTTGATCTTTCCCCGTAGCAAATCGCAAGAATGTAATTGGTCACCTATTAATTTCAGTGCTTCATTGGTACTCTGTGTAGTCAACTGTTTAATGGGAATTGTGGCTTCCAACGAATTTTTGAGTTGAATAACCTCTTTTGGATTTATCTTCCCAGTGGCGACCTTTGAAATTAGGCGCTCCAGATCGCCCATTTGCTTAATACTATGCTGCAATTTTTTTAAGACGGCTTCTTCTTTGGTCAGATATCTAATTACTTGATGCCGCTTTCGAATCTTTTCAAGGCTTTTTAGGGGTAGGGCCAACCAACGTTTCAACATTCTACCACCCATTGGCGAGATGGTCTTGTCAATGATATCCAATAATGTAACTGCGTTGACATTGGTTGAATGATAGAGCTCCAGGTTTTTTATGGTAAACCGGTCCATCCAAATATATTCCTCCTCTGCAATACGTTTTATGGTATTAATATGTAGAAGTTGCCTATGTTGGGTTTCAGACAAATAGTGCAGTACAACACCTGAAGCAATTATTCCGTGCTTCAGTTGGTCTACACCGAACCCTTTTAAGGTTGTGGTCTTAAAATGATTGGTCAAGGTTTCATGCGCATAATCTTCTTGAAACAACCAATCTTCGGTAAAAAAAGTATGGTATTGGTTGCCGAAAATGGTGGTGAACTCTTTTTTATGGGCTTTGGAAACCAAAATTTCATTAGGGCCAAGGTTTTGGAGCAGTTTGTCTATTTGCTCCTCATTGCCTTCAGCGGTTAGAAATTCCCCTGTTGAAATATCCAAAAAAGAGACACCTAATAATTTTCTTCCAAAATGTACGGCACATAAAAAATTATTGGTCTTAGCATTAAGAATATCATCATTTAAGGCAACACCAGGCGTCACCAATTCTGTAACCCCTCTTTTTACGATGGTCTTTGTAAGTTTTGGGTCTTCCAATTGATCGCAAATGGCGACGCGCAGGCCAGCCTTTACGAGTTTAGGGAGATAGGTGTTAAGCGAATGATGGGGGAAGCCTGCAAGTTCTGTACGGTCGCCGCCATTGTTTCTATGGGTAAGTATAATCCCCAGTATTTTCGATGCTTTCACGGCATCTTCGCCGAAAGTTTCATAAAAATCACCCACTCGGAACAACAACAAGGCATCAGGATATTTAGTCTTGATGGTATTGTATTGTTTCATTAAAGGGGTAACCTTCTTTGTTTTTTCGGTCTTTTTCAAAGCGATTTGAATAACTTATTTTTGCACTAGACTTAACGCAACGAAAATACCAATTTTGACTTGTAAAATTCATCATTGTTAATATGTTTGAAAAAGTTTATCTATCCAATAAAATGGTTTTTGATACCATTGATTATAGAAACTATTGCTAAAGCCGAAGAATGCGCAAACTAAAAAATGAAGAATTAAACCGATTGGATGTCAAGGCTTTCAAGGAAGCAAGGAAAACCCCAATAATAGTAATTCTTGATAATATTCGAAGTTTAAATAATATAGGTTCGGTTTTTAGAACGGCCGATGCTTTTCTAATCGAAAAAATCTACCTCTGCGGAATAACGGCTACGCCACCCCATAAGGATATTCGAAAGACGGCATTGGGTGCCACAGAGAGTGTTGCCTGGGAATACCGGAAAGATACCTTGGACTTAGTTCAAGAATTAAAAACAGCAGGGTGTCAAGTAGTTGCTATTGAGCAGGCTGAAGACGCCCGGATGCTTAATGAATTTTCGGCGCAAAGTGCTGTGAAATACGCACTGGTTTTTGGTAATGAGGTAAAAGGGGTCTCGCAAGAAGTAGTAAGTGTAAGTGACGAAGTATTGGAAATTCCCCAGTATGGCACCAAACATTCGTTGAACATAGCTGTGAGTGTAGGAATAGTGGTCTGGGACCTTTGGTCAAAATTAAACCAATAAAAAACCCTGATGTTTAAATCAGGGTCTTTCGGTATATAGTTTGAGTTAGTTAGTTGCTTTTTAGAGGTGCTAAATAAGGAAAACCTTAGATGCTACACAAGAAATATGTGAAATATTTCTTAAATCGTTAACTCGATAGCAAAATTTTTAATCCTGTCGATAATGGTATTATAATCCTTTAAACTAGAAACAAAATCCAATTCCCCGACATCGATGATCAAGGTGTTTTGTTCAGGATAACTTTTGAAGAAATCAAAATATCCTTTATTTATTTTATCCAAATATGCGGGCTCAATACTTTGTTCGTAGGACCTACCACGATTTTTGATATTTTCTAACAAGCGTTCTGTAGACTGATATAGGTAAACATACATCCGAGGTTTTCTCACCTCTTTATACATGAGATTGAATAGCTTCCTATAGAGATTGAATTCATCTTTTTGCAAGGTGACTTGGGCAAAAATAAGCGATTTATATATATCATAATCACTGACCATAAAATTCTTAAAAAGGTCAAACTGCGAGGTATCATCGGTAAATTGTTGATAGCGGTCTGCTAAAAAAGACATTTCCAAAGGAAAGGCATATCGCCCTGGGTCTTCATAAAATTTAGGTAAAAAAGGGTTGTCCGCAAAACGCTCCAATACCAACTTACCATTATAGTCCTCCGCTATTTTATTGGCCAAAGTCGTTTTACCTGCACCAATATTGCCTTCAATGGCGATAAAACTCAAACTTGAAAATAGTTCTTCCTTTGATTTGTAGAGTGTTAATGCTGTCTTTATGGGTTGGCTTTTATCCTTGCATTCCTGAATTAGATTTCTAGTATCTTTCCCTAGGATTGGATGGTACATTTGGGGGGCAATATCGGAAAGTGGTAGGAGTACGAATTTACGCTCCTGAAGTTTTGCATGTGGAATAACCAGGTGTTCAGAATGAATTATTTCTGCATCAAAATATAGAATATCAATATCAATGATTCTGGCTTCATAGCCACCCTCTTGAAGTCGTTCCCTTCCCATACTTTTTTCAATGGCAAGGATTTTTTCCAAGATGGCCAATGGAGCTAAATGGGTTTCAAGGACCAGACATGCATTCAAAAATTCTGACGAATCAAACCCCCATGAAGCGCTCTCATAAACCTTTGAAACTGCAGTAATTTCGCCAACTTCAGTACCCAATAAGAATGCTGCTTCTTGTAGATTTTGCAAGCGGTTGCCAAGATTACTCCCTATAGAAATATATGTCTTTATGGGTTCACTCATAATATTGAAACAAAGTAAACAAAACAATTTCACTTTGGTTATCTTTGGCCGGTAATAATAATAAGATTGAAATGAATTTTTTAAGAAACCTTTTAGCGGCAATTATAGGTTGCTTAATTGCCTTTGGGATTATGTTTGTAATGTTTCTGCTCTTTGTGAGTTTGGTGGGTGGTGCGGAAGATGGAGTTGTAATAAAGGATAATTCTATATTGAAACTACAAATGCAACAGCCCATTAATGATTATGTGGGCAACAATGAAGCCGACCCATTTGCAAGTTTTTTTGGTCAGGCCCAAGGGTTGGATGAAATTCTTCATGCCATTCAAGTAGCAAAAACAGATACCGATATCAAAGGGATCAGTATAAGTAATAATTTTATCATGGCAGGGCTTGCACAAACCCAGGCCATACGAAAGGCACTGAAGGATTTTAAGGAAAGCGGAAAGTTCATATATACCTATAGTGATTTTTATATGCAGAAAGATTACTATTTGGCCAGTGTGGCAGATTCTATTTTTTTAAATCCAGTTGGCGGAATGGATTTCAAAGGGCTATCAACAGAAGTTTTGTTTTATAAAGATTTGCAGGAGAAGACCGGGGTAAAGATGGAGGTGATTCGTCATGGAAAATACAAGAGCGCCGTTGAGCCTTTTTTGGCAAACGAAATGAGTGATGCCAATAGGACCCAAATAAAGGAATTGCTAAGTTCTTTATGGGATACCATGGTTGCTGATATTTCTGAAGGAAGGAATATAAGTGAGGATAATGTAAATAGTATTGCTGATACTTTGGGCGGTAGATCGCCAAAATTCGCCAAAGCTTCAGGGTTGATTGATGATATTCTGTTCTTTGATCAATATGAAGACAAACTCCGAACAGCCACTTACTTAGATGCAACAGATGAAATCAATTATGTATCACTGAAGGATTATACCAGGCGTTCAAACAAAAAAACCATTAAAAAAGGTACTGATAAAGTTGCCGTGGTTTTTGCCCAAGGGGAAATATTATATGGGGAAGGTGGTCCTAATATCATTGGGCAGGGTATTATTACGAAAGCCCTTATAAAAGCTAGAGATGATGATAAAGTAAAAGCCATTGTATTGCGTGTAGATTCACCAGGGGGAAGCGCTTTGACTTCCGATATTATTTGGCGTGAAGTAGAGCTTGCCAAAGAAAAGAAACCCGTGGTAGTCTCTATGGGCAATGTAGCTGCTTCAGGCGGATATTATATAGCAGCAGGAGCAGATATTATATTTGCTGAGCCGACTACAATTACAGGTTCTATTGGGGTTTTTGGGACCATCCCGAATATCAATGAACTTGCTGCCAATATTGGGATTAATGCGGAGCAAGTTGGCACTAATAAGAATTCCGTCGATTATTCATTCTTTGAACCAATGACCGATAATTTCAGGAATGTAGTTCAAGAAGGTGTTGAACAAACTTATGAGACTTTCCTTGAACGTGTGGCACAAGGCCGAAATATTACAGTGGCACAGGCAGATAGCATGGCCCAAGGACGCGTATGGAGTGGTTTAGATGCTAAAAAGTTAGGATTGATAGATGAACTGGGTAATTTGGATGATGCAATTGCTGCGGCTGCTGAATTGGCTAATATTGAATCTTATGGAGTTAAAAAATATCCGAAATACAAAACTGGTTTTGAAAAATTCATGGAGGATATGAGTGGCGTAAAATCCAAAATAGGACAGCGTTTTATTAAAGAGGAGATAGGTGAAGAAACCTATGATATCTTAAAGCAAATGAAATCAACTATGGAACAAAAGGGTGTGCAGGCCAGAATGCCTTTTGTTTTGGATATTAAATAATCCATGAACCAGAAGGATAAAAAACTAGCTTATAGAATTTATCTATATCTGGGAGCAATGTTCATTACCTCTTTGGTAGTGTCTAACTTGATTTTTCAAAAATTCTTTTTTTGGTATCCTTTTGGTGAATTGGAAGTTTTCGGTGCACCCCTTTTTGAAGTCTCCGTAGGTATTTTACCTTACCCCATTACTTTTTTGATTACCGATTTGATCTCGGAGATTTTTGGTAAAAAGAAAGCCAATCAAATTGTTACTGCAGGAATTTTTGCTTCTTTCTTTTCGATGGGTATTATCTTGTTGGCCGATTTTGCCCCGGCCATAGAAAATTCTCCAGTGAATAATGAAATTTTCAGCAAGGTTTTTGCGCTTTCGCCTGTTGCAGTATTGGCCTCAATGTTGGCTTATTTATTCGCGCAGTATGTAGATATTGCGATATATCATTTTTGGAAACGATTGACCCAAGGCAGGCACCTTTGGCTGCGAAATAATTTCTCAACATTTTTGTCCCAGTTCATTGATACATTTACAGTTGTAAGCCTTCTTTGTCTTTTCAAAGTATTACCCTGGAGCATGTTCTATGGTTTGGTCATTAGTGGTTTCTTGTTTAAAGTATTAATTGCCTTCCTCGACACCCCTTTCCTTTATTTCTTCGTATATCTTCTAAGAAAACGTTTTGGACTTAAAACAGGGGAAGAAATAAACCTGGAAGTATAAAATATTCCAGCCTTCCCGGAGTTATAGTCTTAGATAAATAGCTATTGTAAAATGAAGAAGAAAATCTTAAAAATAGTAGGCATTATAGTATTGCTTTTAATAGGAATCCTTATTGCTGCACCATTTATTTTGGAAGCTAAAATAGGTGATATCCTAAAAAACAATGTGAACAATAATGTAGATGCTACCTTGGACTTCTCCAAGGCCAATCTGAGTCTAATTCAAAGTTTCCCCAGTGCAGAGGTTGCATTACAAGGTGTTACGCTTATCAATAATGCTCCTTTTGAAGGAGATACCCTTTTCGCTGCAAAACAAATTGAATTGAAAATGGGCATTGGTGAATTATTTAAAGGTTCGGGAGAATCGATTGCCATAAAGTCCCTTTCTATTGAAGGTGCTTTATTGAATATTAGGATTGATAATGAAGGTCATGCTTCCTACGATATAGGAACTCAAACCAATGCTGTTTCTGAAAACGCGGAAGCTTCTGAAAGCTTTATGTTGGATTTACAATCCTATCAAATCACTGATTCCAAAGTAGTTTACGAAGATAAGACCAACAATACACATTTGGTGGTTTCCGAACTTGAACATAAGGGGAACGGTGATCTTTCATTGGAGAATTCTGAACTTGAAACTAGTACCGAAGCCTTGGTGTCGTTCTCAATGGATAGCACCAAATACCTTAACGAGAATAAGATAAAATTGAATGCCTTGATCGGTATTGATCTTAAGGAAAATAAATATACTTTTTTAAAGAATGAAGCATTGGTAAATCAATTACCATTGGTCTTTGAAGGTTTTGTGAAAGTAAACGAAGAGAATCAAGAGGTCGATATCAATTTTAAAACCCCATCTTCTGATTTCAAGAATTTCCTAGCATTGATTCCCGAAGCTTATTCAAAGAACATTGAAAATGTAAAAACTACGGGAGCTTGTTTGGTTGAAGGCGAATTTCAGGGAATTGTTGATGAGGAACATATTCCTAAATTCAAGATTAATATAAAATCTGATAATGCTTCTTTCAGGTATCCTGACTTACCCAAAACGGTACGGAATATTCATTTAGACCTTGTATTAAATAATGGGACAGGCATAACTGAAGATACTTATGTTGAAATAAACAAGGCTTCGTTTATGATTGATGAGGATAAATTCAATCTTACTTCCAAAATCACTGAACTTTTGGGTAATACGAAGGTCAAGGCCCATTTAGATGGCGTTTTGAACTTGGCTAATCTGTCGAAAGCTTACCCAATTTCTTCAGACATGAATCTATCAGGAATTCTAAGCGCCGATGTAACGACAGCTTTTGACATGGCATCGATAGAAAATAAACGGTATGAAAACACCAATACATCTGGCAAACTGAAACTCAGTGATTTTGAATATAAGTCATCTGATTTTCGAAATCCTGTAAAAGTCAAGACAGCTACAATGACATTCAATCCGGAGACAGTCACTTTGAACGAATTGCAGGGAACCACTGGACAGACCGATTTCAATACAACCGGAACAATTGATAATCTATTGGGTTTTATGTTCAATGATGAAAAAGTTAAAGGTGATTTCAATTTAAAATCGAACACATTCGCAGTCAATGATTTTATGAATGAGGAAGAGACTACTGATTCAGATGATAACGCTAGTACAGAGGAACAGTTGAAAATACCTGCTTTTTTGGATTGCAGAATTAATGCAACAGCGGGCACTGTACTATATGACAATCTAATCTTGAAAGATGTAAAAGGTAATTTACGGATTGTTGATGAAAAAGCAGTGCTGACCGATATGACATCTTCACTCTTTAATGGTAAAGTCTCCTTCAATGGTGAGGTCTCCACCAAAAACGAGGTTCCCTCTTTTGCTATGAAATTGGGAATGGATCAATTGGGTATTAATGAAAGTTTTAAATCATTGGAATTATTTAAGGTTTTAGCACCAGTAGCTAGTGCTTTACAAGGAAAGATGAATTCAGATATTGAATTATCAGGTAGTTTAAACAATGATTTTACCCCAAATCTAAAAACCATTACCGGTAAGGTTTTAGCAGAATTATTATCTACCCAGATAAATGCAGATCAAGCCAACGTACTTTCTGCGATTGGCAGTAAGCTCAATTTTGTCAATTTGGATAAACTTGATTTAAAAGGATTGAAAACAGCTTTGTCTTTTGAGGATGGAATCGTAAAAGTGAAACCCTTTTCTATTAAATATGAAGACATTTCAATCAATGTGGATGGTAGTCATACCTTCGATAAAAAACTGAATTATAAAGCATCCTTGGATGTGCCTGCCAAATATTTGGGGACTGAGGTAAACAGTCTTATCGCTAAAATTGACGAAAAAGAACTTGAAAACCTGACCATTCCTGTAATCGCTAATATTGGTGGAAATTACAATAGTCCAGAGGTGACTACTGATTTAACTTCAGGGGTCAAGACCTTGACCACAAAATTGATTGACATTCAAAAGCAGAAATTGATCAATAAAGGAAAGGATAAGGCTGGTGCGTTATTGGGAGATATCTTATCAGATAATTCAACTGAAAAAGATTCAGCAGCGCTATCACAGCAAGACCAAACCAAAGACGCTGTAAAAGATGTTTTAGGTGGAATTTTAAGTGGTACTGAACAGGCAAAAGATTCAGTGGGTCAGGAAAAAGATTCATTGTCCACTCCAAAAAAGGATCCGGTCAAGGATGCAGCAAAAAGCATTTTAGGCGGATTGTTAGGTGGAAAAAAGAAAAAGGATACCACCAAATCCCAAAACGATTCAATTAACTAATTCCAAGTGAAATAAAGAGCCCTTCGCTACTGCGCACATTGAAAACGGTATTGTCTTCAAAAATGAGATATTGCCCTTTGATACCTCTTAGAACACCTTTATAACTAGGTGTTTTACCAAGGTTCAGACTTTTTACCTTTTCAGGGTATTTAAGAACGGGAAACTCCATATGGGTTTCATTATTGTTTTCTATAAAATACTCCTTTGCTTCTTGTGGAATATAAGGTTTAAGTTTATTACGCCATACTACTAAATCTTCATCATCAACATCATTGGTCAACATTTTTCGCCAATTGGTCTTATCGCCAATATGGTCTTTTAAGGAAACTTCGGTAATACCTGCCAAATAACGATTCGGGACTTCAACAATTTCGATAGCTTCATGGGCTCCTTGGTCAATCCATCTAGTAGGTACTTGGGTTTTACGGGTTACCCCCACTTTTATGTTGCTTGAATTTGCCAAATACACAATATGAGGTTGTAATTGTACCTTTTTCTCATAATCCAAATCGCGGTCTTCCTTCCCCAAATGGGCAGTACTCAATTCCGGGCGCATGATCCAATCCCCAGCGGAAGGCGTTTCAAAGAAACAGGTTTTGCAAAACCCTTGTCTAAAAATTGGTCGGTCTTCACCGCAATTGAGACATTGGAATTTTATGAAATCTATCTGCAATTGCCTATTAAGTACCTGATTCACATTTAAAAAATTGTCTTCAAAAAGCATATAATATTGAATGGGTTGCCCCATTTCTGTCTGCATCTTTCGTAACACTCCTCTGTATTGCATATAAGAAATTCTTATTGGGTATTCTATTTGAAAATGATAACTATATAAGCTATTTTTAGCTTGCTAAAGATACCCAAAAATGCCAATACCTTTATTTAATTCAATCCAAATACTCCGCCCATCCAGTTTCTGACTCATTAAAATATT
>CAZYQR010000063.1:0-2709 GCA_964649755.1 uncultured Maribacter sp.
CTGGCTACCGGTAGGCAGCTGCCGGAATCTAAATAAAGCATTTCGTTTTCAGGAAATTCTTTAATTGATGTCTTCACCATTTTTAAGTTTTTCAAGATAACCGGCAATCGCGTCCTTATTAAGTTGATCTGGGGCCCTTGTGGCCGCTATTTTTAAATGCTTTAAAGCGGTTTTATAATTACCCATAGCCGAATGCGCTCTGGCTAACCCAAAATCCACAGGCCATTGACCTTTATTCTTTTTGGCATTTGTTTTAAAAACCTCCATGGCTTTCTCCTTTTGTCCCTGACCTATCAATTGTCTGCCATACCCATGTGTTTCCAATACGGTGGCATAATCCATGGCATCATCCATAACAGCTGACGCTTCACTGGTTTTACCTTGCTTCACTAAAATCTGCGATTTAGTACTCAGGTTATTAAAATTTTTCTGACTAAAGAACATTCCGGCAATAGTTGCATCGATCCATCCTAGTGCTTCATCAAGATCCCCGCCATTGTTCAAGGAGAAATTTGCCGCCTGTTCCCAAGTTTGCCTATTAAACCCAGGGGAATTTTCAAGTTTCGCTCTAATATCCGCTAACACAACATCAGTTACATCCATTTCAATCTTAAAAGGAATTTTCTTTTTCTCCCAACTTAAATTAGCTGTTGCTGAATTGTTCGTTACATCATCAAAAGTATATGTGAGTTGTTCGGTGTCGGCATTTTCCATCATCGTTACATCAACCCTTAAAGCATCTGCAGCAGGATCATAAAAATAACTTCCCCAAGCATCTTTGTTTTTTGAAAAAATAATCGTGGCCTTGTTGTCCTCATGAATGATCATATGGAGTCCATATTTTCCAGCCGCTAAATCCATTCCTTCAATCTTTACATCATCCTCAAATTTGATGACCGTATTTTCATTGGCACCAGCTCTCCAAGGGGATTCCTTGGCCGTTCCAAATCCTAGATTGTTCATTCCGTAGGGAACCAATTTCCCCCACACTTCCCTACCGTTTACACTGGGTCTGGAATATTTAATTGAGATATCAGATATCCCCACACGCTGGGAGACTTTAGCCATTTGACTTCCTCTGGGAAGATCTAATTGAGCAGATACATTTACAAAGCAAAGCATCATAACCAATGACATTCCAAATAAAGACTTTGAGTACATTTTTTTCATTAGATTGATTTTTAGTTGTTGCTCTACAAGATATTAATAGTTGAGGCTTCATAAAGTTACTATTGTGTTAAAGTAACATCGGAACATGTTAAACTATTATATGTGTTTGAACATCGTAATTTTAAACACAATAATTTCCTAAAACCACTACTTTTAATAGCTTTGCGTGCTTAGCATAAATAGAATTATGAGTTCAAAAAAGACACTATTTGATAAGGTATGGGATTCCCATGTCGTTCAACAGATTGAAAATGGCCCTGATGTACTTTTCATCGACCGTCATTTGGTACATGAAGTTACCAGTCCTGTAGCATTTTTAGGATTGAAAAACAGGGGGATTAAGGTCTTACACCCTGAGAAGACCTTTGCAACTGCTGATCATAACACCCCAACAATAAACCAACATTTACCTGTTGAAGATCCACTTTCTGCCAATCAGTTAAGAGCGTTGGAAGAAAATTCCATGGAATACGGAATTTCATATTGGGGATTGGGGCATGAGAAAAACGGTATTGTACATGTTGTTGGTCCAGAATATGGTATTACACAACCCGGAGCCACAATTGTTTGCGGTGATTCACATACCTCTACCCATGGCGCGTTTGGTGCCATCGCATTTGGTATTGGCACTTCTGAAGTTGAAATGGTTTTGGCCACTCAATGCATTATGCAAACCAAACCAAAAAGTATGCGGATAATTGTTGAAGGCTCCTTGAGCAAAGGCGTTACTTCTAAGGATGTAGCACTTTATATCATTTCCCAGCTGACTACTTCCGGTGCAACAGGTTATTTTGTTGAATATGCAGGTCAGGTATTCCGGGATATGACCATGGAAGGAAGAATGACCGTTTGTAACCTTAGTATTGAAATGGGTGCCCGTGGTGGAATGATCGCTCCAGACGCAAAGACTTTTGAATATGTAAAAGGACGTGAGTTCTCTCCAAAGGGTGCTGCTTTAGACAAAGCAACCGCCTATTGGGAAACGCTTTACACCGATGAAGGCGCAGAATTTGATAAGGAAATCACTTTTGATGCCGCCAATATAGAGCCAATGATTACCTATGGAACAAATCCAGGTATGGGTATCGGAATTTCACATGATATCCCAAATGCAGATGCAGTTGAGGGTGGTGAGGCTACGTATAAAAAATCACTGCAATACATGAATTTCAGTGAAGGGGATAGTATGATGGGCAAGGAAATCGATTTTGTGTTCCTTGGAAGTTGTACCAATGGCCGAATTGAAGATTTCAGGGCATTCACCTCAATCGTGAAAGGAAGAAAAAAAGCTGATAATGTTACTGCCTGGTTGGTACCGGGATCACACCAAGTTGAAGCAGCTATCAAAGCAGAGGGGTTGCTTGATATTCTTCATGATTCAGGGTTTGAATTAAGGGAGCCTGGTTGCTCTGCTTGTTTGGCTATGAATGATGACAAGATACCTGCTGGAAAATATGCGGTAAGCACCTCTAACAGAAATTTCGAAGGACGCCAAGGCCCAGGTTCCAGAACCTTATTGGCTAGTCCGTTGGTTGCTGC
>CAZYQR010000063.1:2809-11028 GCA_964649755.1 uncultured Maribacter sp.
ATGGCATACGAAAAATTCAACATAATAACTTCTTCGGCAGTTCCACTTCCTATTGAGAATGTGGACACCGATCAAATAATTCCAGCTCGATTCTTAAAGGCTACTGAACGAAAGGGTTTTGGCGATAATCTTTTTAGGGATTGGCGTTATAATGCTGACAATTCACCAAAAAGGGATTTTGTACTCAACAATTCCATTTACAGTGGTGAAATTTTAGTTGGAGGCAAAAACTTTGGTTCCGGTTCTTCTAGGGAACATGCAGCATGGGCGGTTTATGACTATGGATTCCGTTGTGTAGTTTCCAGCTTTTTTGCAGATATATTTAGAAACAACTGCTTGAATATTGGGGTTTTACCTGTTCAAGTGAGTCCAGATTTCTTACATAAAATCTTTACTGCGATTGAAGCGAATCCTGAATCACAAGTGGAGGTGAATCTACCCGAACAATCAATTACCATTTTGGCCACTGGAGAAAGCGAAAACTTTGACATTAATAATTATAAGAAAGCGAACATGACCAATGGTTTTGATGATATCGATTTTTTATTGAACATCAAGGAGGAGATTAGCGAATACGCTAAAGATACACCGCTTTAATAGCTTTATAGAGCATATGAAAAAAAGACGGATTGAAATAATGGACACTACGCTACGTGATGGGGAACAAACCTCTGGAGTGTCTTTTTCTGTTTCCGAAAAATTAACACTGGCCAAATTACTCCTGGATGAACTCAAAGTAGATCGCATAGAAATAGCCTCTGCAAGGGTTTCTGAAGGTGAATTGAAAGCTGTTCAGGAAATTACGGAATGGGCAGCGGAACAAGGTTATCTTAATCGCGTTGAAATTTTGACTTTCGTTGATGGCGGTGTTTCTTTGGATTGGATGGAAAAAGCGGGTGCCAAAGTACAAAACTTGTTGACCAAAGGTTCGTTGAACCATCTTACGCATCAACTTAAAAAAACACCTGAACAACATTTTGAGGATATTTCCAAAACCTTGAAACTTGCGAAAAAACAAGGTATTAAAACTAATGTCTATTTAGAGGATTGGAGCAATGGCATGCGAAATTCGAAGGACTATGTTTTCCAATATTTGGATTTTTTAACGAAACAAACTGTAGAGCGAATTTTATTGCCTGATACATTAGGTATTCTGACTTATACTGAAACATTTGAATTTCTTTCAGAAATAATAAAACGTTATCCTGATTCCCATTTTGATTTTCATGGACATAACGATTATGACTTAGGGGTTTCGAATGTTATGGAGGCTGTAAAAGCGGGTTGCCATGGACTGCATCTTACCGTAAACGGAATGGGAGAACGCGCAGGTAATGCACCAATGGCAAGTGCCGTAGCAGTTATTAATGATTTTCTTCCTGAAGTCGAGATAGGTGTAAATGAATCTTCACTACACAAGGTGAGTAAATTGGTATCTGCGTTTACCGGTTTCGGTATTCCTGCAAATAAACCCATTGTAGGTGATAATGTTTTTACACAAACTGCTGGTATACATGCAGATGGAGATAGTAAAAGAAATCTTTACTTTAATGATTTATTGCCTGAAAGATTTGGTAGAAAACGTAAATATGCCTTAGGAAAAACTTCTGGCAAAGCGAATATTCAGAAGAATCTACAAGAATTGGGATTGACCTTGAATGACGAGGAACTCAAAAAGGTTACCCAACGAATTATTGAGCTTGGCGACAAGAAAGAACGGGTTACAAAAGAGGATTTACCCTATATAATCTCTGATGTATTGAATAGTGGGGATTATCAACAAAGAGTATTCGTAAAATCTTATGTCCTCACCCACTCCAAAGGGTTAAAGCCCTCTACGACCGTATCTGTGGAGATTGATGGCGAACTTCATGAAGCCCATGCCCAAGGAGATGGACAGTATGATGCCTTCATGAATGCGCTCCGAAAAGTTTACAAATCGAAGAAAAAGGATTTTCCAAAGCTTACAGATTATGCAGTAAGGATTCCGCCGGGAAGTCATTCAGATGCCCTATGTGAAACTATAATATCTTGGGAAAATAACGGCAAGGAATTCATTACCCGCGGATTGGATTCAGATCAAACGGTATCAGCCATTAAGGCCACCGAAAAAATGTTGAATATTATTTAAAACTAAATAGAATATCATTACATGAAATTGAATATAGCACTTTTAGCAGGAGACGGAATAGGTCCTGAAGTAATCGATCAAGCAGTTAAGGTTTCGAATGCAATTGCAAAAAAATTCAATCACGAAATCAATTGGAGACCAGCCTTGACAGGAGCGGCAGCCATAGATGCCGTCGGTGAACCTTATCCTGATGAAACACATGAAATTTGCGCCAATGCCGATGCCGTCTTGTTCGGAGCCATTGGCCATCCTCGTTTTGACAACGATCCCTCTGCCAAAGTAAGACCGGAACAAGGTTTGTTGAAAATGAGACAAAAATTGGGCCTTTTTGCCAATGTTAGACCAACCTTTACTTTTCCTTCATTAATAGATAAATCCCCTTTAAAACGCGAACGTATCGAAGGTACCGATTTGATTATCCTTAGGGAATTAACGGGAGGCGTCTATTTTGGGGAACGTGGAAGAAAAGACGATGGCAATACAGCTTATGACACCATGACATACCAAAGATTCGAAATACAACGATTGGCGAAAAAAGGTTTTGAAATGGCCATGAAACGATCCAAGAAATTATGTTGTGTTGACAAAGCCAACGTCTTGGAATCTTCTCGTTTGTGGAGAGAAACAGTTCAGGCCATGGAAAAAGACTATCCAGAGGTTGAGGTTACCTATGAATTTGTAGATGCTGTTGCTATGCGTTTAGTACAATGGCCAAGCGCTTATGATGTAATGATCACGGCCAACCTTTTTGGGGATATTTTGACCGATGAGGCTTCAGTTATATCAGGATCTATGGGGTTAATGCCTTCCTCCTCTGTTGGAAGCAAAGTTTCCTTATACGAACCTATCCATGGGTCCTATCCTCAAGCAGCAGGTAAAGACATTGCAAATCCTTTAGCAACGGTACTCTCTGCCGCTATGCTATTTGAAGATTTTAACTTGAATGATGAGGCACAAGCTATACGCGAAGTGGTAAACAAATCACTGGCCGAAGGCATTGTAACCGAAGATTTAGCCGAGAGTGGCAAATCCTATAAAACTAGCGAAGTTGGGGATTGGTTGGTCAAAAATTTATAAGAAGATTTAATCCAAATTTAAAAAGCCTTGACCTAATAAAATCAAGGCTTTTTTTATATAATTCATTTTTATATTTAAAGGATATAATCCGTACTCACAAAGTTGGATAGCTTGGTTTCCAGCAACTTTTCAATGGTTTCATTATTCAATTCATTATCCTTAAAGGCAACGAATGTTCGTATAGAAAACGATCGTAAGGCATCATGAACACTTAGAGTAGACTGTGCTGAATCTTTTCTTCCAGTAAATGGATAAACATCAGGACCACGCTGACAAGAACTGTTCAAGTTTACACGGCACACTAGATTCACCAATGAATCAATTAATGGTGCTAATGCATATACATCTTTACCGAATAAACTCACTTGTTGACCATAATTACTCTCGGCCATATCATTAAGAGGTTCATTAATATCACTAAACGGCACCACAGGAATTATTGGTCCAAATTGTTCTTCTTGATACACTCTCATATCTTTGGTAACAGGATATAAAACTGCTGGCCATATATAATTATCAAATCGCTTTCCGCCTTTTTTATTTAGAATTTTAGCTCCTTTTGAAACGGCATCATCAATAAGTTCTTGAATATAATCCGGTTTTCCGGGTTCCGGTAATGGTGTTAACTTAACACCTTCCTCCCAAGGATTTCCAAATTTTAAGGCGTCCACTCGCTTCGCAAATTGAGTATTGAATCCGTCCACAATATTTTCATGCGCATAGACTACCTTTAAAGCTGTACATCGCTGTCCGTTAAATGACAAAGTTCCTGACAAACACTCCTCAATAGTCAAAGAAAGGTCGGCATCGGGTAAAATAATTGCCGGATTCTTGGCTTCCAAGCCCAGTACCAATCGTAATCTATTACTCTTAGGATGTTGATTTTGTAATGCATTCGCCGATTTACTGTTACCAATCAATGCAAGAACATCAACTTTTCCTGTTTGCATAATAGGTCCTGCCACTGCTCTACCCCTTCCAAAAAGGACATTGACCACCCCTTTTGGGAAACTGCTCTGAAATGCCTCCAGTAACGGAGCAATTAGTAGAACACCATGTTTTGCTGGTTTAAAAATGGTTGTATTCCCCATGATTATAGCCGGAATCAACAATGCAAATGTCTCATTTAGGGGGTAATTATAGGGTGCCAAACACAGAACAATCCCTAATGGACCTCTTTTGATATGTGCATATACCCCATCCTGTTTTTGAAACTTGGCAGAATCCCGATCCAACTGTTTACAATCTTCTATAGTATCATAAATATATTCTACCGTACGATCAAATTCTTTTTGGGAGTCTGGCAGTGATTTACCAATTTCCCACATCAATAATTTTACGATCTCCTCTCTTTTGGTCTTCATCTTTTCAACAAAGACCTCCATGCATTCTAGGCGGTCTTTTACCTGCATGGTAGGCCAAGTCCCTTGCCCTTGACTATAGGCGCCAATTGCCGCATTTAAAGCCTCCATAGCCTCTGATTCGCCCATATCTGGTATGGTGCCCAGTAAGGTAGGGGCATATTTATCGGTCGAAGATATAGTGGAAAATACTTTTGTGGTATTCCCCGTCCATTCCCTTAATTCCCCATTGACCAAATAAGTACTTTGATCAATAGTTTCTGTTATGCTATATGCTATAGGTATTGCCATTATGTATCACCGTTTTGAGATTAAAGCGCGAAGTTAAACGATCTTCAATAGAAATATTGAACATTGGGTTTAAGAAAACGTTAGCGTTGAATTTTTGTAATAAAAGCGTATTTATTTGTGATATGCTTACACTAAATATTGAAAAAGATCTGGTTTATCATTTAAATAGTCCCCATAAAAATTATTAGCTTTCATTCTATTGACCAATGGTATAAGATCAGCCGGACTTTTCAACTCGATGCCCACGATTGCCGGAGCATTTTCTTTACTTGACTTTTTAGAGTATTCAAAATGGGTAATATCATCATCAGGACCTAGAATCTCTGCAACAAATTGTTTTAATGCGCCTGGACGTTGCGGAAAACGAACAATAAAATAATGTTTCAACTGGCCGTATAGTAATGCACGCTCTTTTATTTCTGCAGTTCTAGTAATATCATTATTGCCGCCACTGACGATACACACCACATTCTTACCTTTTATTTTATCCTTATAATCATCAAGTACTGCGATGTTCAAGGCACCGGCGGGTTCTACAACTATGGCATCCCGATTATATAAATCCAGGATGGTCTGGCAAACCTTGCCTTCAGGAACTGTAACCATTTCATGCAGATACTTTTGACAAATAGGAAAAGTCAAATCCCCTACTCTTTGCACTGCGGCTCCATCAATAAACTTATCAATATGTTTTAACCTAGTATTCTTGCCTTTTTCGATGGACGTCTTCATTGAAGGTGCGCCATCAGGCTCAACACCAATAATTTTGGTTTCTGGAGATAATGTATTGAATACGGCACATAGTCCAGAAGCAAGTCCACCACCACCGATGGCGACGAAAATATAGTCTATTGGTTCAGTTAATTGTTCCAATAGTTCTAATCCTATGGTACCTTGACCCTCTATTACTTTTTCATCATCAAATGGGTGAACAAAGGTCTTTTGATTATCTAGACAAAATTTTAGGGCAGCCTTTGAAGAATCATCAAAGGTATCCCCTTCAAGCACCACTGTAATGTTGTGCCCACCGAACATTTTGGTCTGTTCAATTTTCTGTTTGGGGGTAACTGACGGCATATATATGGTGCCATTGATTCCTAAATGGTTACACGCAAAGGCCACACCTTGGGCGTGATTACCGGCACTAGCACAAACTACACCTTTGGATAATTCTTCTTTAGAGAGTGAACTTATTTTATTGAATGCCCCACGAATCTTATAAGAACGAACCCGATGAAGGTCTTCTCTTTTTAGAAGAATATGGGCCTCATATTGTTTAGAAAGCCGAATACTTTCATCTAAAGGGGTAATACAGGCAACTTTACGGATAGTCTCCGCAGCAGCTTCAATGTCTTTTATATTTGGATAGTATGCCATAATTATCTCTCCCTATCTCTCCATAGCGAGAGAGTAATTTTAGCTTTGTTTTATACAATCGGTTTCATCGCGGTCATTGACGCCCTCAAACGTGCGCCTACAATTTCGACCGAATGTTCCCTAAGTGCTTTGTTTACCGTAATCAACTTGGCATTGTCAACACCATTATCCTTAGCTGTGCCAAATTGCTTACCAATAACATCAGTATCAATTTTTTTCATAAAATCACCTAATAATGGCTTACAGGCATGATCAAATAAATAGCAGCCGTATTCTGCTGTATCAGAGATTACGCGGTTCATTTCAAACAACTTCTTTCTTGCAATAGTGTTCGCAATTAACGGTGTTTCATGTAATGACTCATAATATGCTGATTCTCCGATAATACCAGATTCGGTCATTGACTCATAGGCCAATTCAACTCCTGCCCTAACCATGGCTACCATTAGCACTCCATTGTCGTAGAATTCCTGTTCGCTTATTTTTACATCGCTGGCAGGAGTTTTCTCAAAAGCAGTTTCACCAGTAGCGGCTCTCCAGCTTAAAAGGTTATTATCATCATTAGCCCAGTCTTCCATCATCGTTTTAGAGAAATGACCGCTCATGATATCATCCATATGCTTATGGAATAAAGGACGCATAATATCTTTCAATTCTTCAGACAACTCAAAAGCTTTTATTTTAGCAGGATTTGACAAACGATCCATCATGTTGGTAATCCCGCCATATTTTAATCCTTCAGTAACAGTTTCCCAACCGTATTGAATCAACTTTGAAGCATAACCAGCATCGATGCCTTTTTCAATCATTTTATCAAAACAAAGAATAGAACCTGTCTGCAGTAATCCACATAAAATAGTCTGTTCACCCATGAGATCAGATTTTACCTCGGCAACAAAAGAAGATTCCAATACTCCAGCTTTGTGCCCACCAGTACCTGCCGCATATGCTTTTGCCTGTTCTAAACCTTTTCCTTGAGGATCATTGTCAGGGTGCACTGCGATTAATGTAGGCACACCAAAGCCTCTTTTGTACTCCTCACGTACCTCAGAACCTGGACTCTTTGGGGCAACCATGATTACGGTTAAATCTTTTCTTACTTGCATTCCTTCCTCAACAATATTGAAACCATGGGAATAAGACAAGGTCGCATCTTTCTTCATCAATGGCATAACTGCACTAACAACATTAGTGTGCTGTTTATCAGGAGTTAAATTAATAACCAAGTCTGCGGAAGGCACCAATTCTTCGTACGTGCCAACGGTAAAACCGTTCTCCGCGGCATTTTTAAAGGATTGTCTTTTTTCTTTGATCGCAGCTTCACGTAAGGTGTATGAAATATCAAGACCAGAATCCCTCATATTCAAACCTTGATTAAGTCCTTGTGCCCCACAACCTACAATTACGATTTTCTTGCCTTTTAAAGCCGATACACCATCTGAAAACTCAGAAGAATCCATAAACCTACATTTTCCCAACTGGGTTAATTGATCACGTAATGAAAGTGTATTAAAATAATTTGTCATTTTATATTCTCGTTTTTAGATGTTTATTTATCTTGATAAAATTCGTTCAATATTTTACTGATAGGCATTGCGGCTTTTGTAACGGCCAATCTTCCTGAGCGCACAAATTGCATTATACCATAGGGTTCCAAAGCATCATGCATCTCATCTATCTCATGCCTTCTACCAGATTTGGCCAGCACGAAAAAGTCCCTTGAAACAGTTACTATCTGTGAATTGCTTTCTTTGATTATATTTTGGATCTCACGTTCATCAAAAAGCAGGTGTGATTCTATTTTGAACAGTGCTGATTCTTGATAAATAATCTCATCAACAGTGTGATAATAAGCTTTGATTACCTCGATTTGCTTTTCTATTTGTCCAACAATTTTTATTGTCCAATCTTCCGTTATATTCACCACTATGGTAAATTTGGAAACATTCAAAATAGAAGAATAATCTGCGCAATAATCGCGC
>CAZYQR010000064.1:0-11020 GCA_964649755.1 uncultured Maribacter sp.
GCATTAATTTTACTACTTTTGTCGATGAAATGCACCTTATAATTTACAACCTAATAACATTAAATGGGATTTTTTGATTTCTTGACCGAGGAAATTGCTATTGACTTAGGTACAGCAAACACCCTCATCATTCACGCGGACAAAGTTGTTGTGGACAGTCCGTCTATTGTTGCCAGAGATCGTATTACTGGTAAAATCATTGCAGTTGGCAAGGAAGCCAGCTTGATGCAAGGAAAAACGCACGAAAACATTAAGACCATTAGACCATTGAAAGATGGGGTTATTGCAGATTTTGATGCTTCTGAAAAAATGATCAATATGTTCATCAAGAACATACCTGCTTTAAAGAAAAAATGGTTTCCGCCAGCTTTGCGAATGGTTATCTGTATTCCATCCGGAATTACAGAGGTTGAGATGCGAGCTGTAAAAGAATCCGCTGAACGCGTAAATGGGAAAGAAGTGTATCTGATCCATGAGCCTATGGCTGCGGCTATCGGTATCGGATTGGATATTATGCAGCCTAAGGGAAACATGATTGTTGATATAGGGGGTGGTACAACTGAAATAGCCGTAATTGCCTTGGGTGGAATTGTTTGTGATAAATCAGTAAAAATTGCAGGTGATGTATTCACTAACGACATTATATATTACATGCGTACCCAACACAACCTTTATGTTGGTGAGAGTACAGCAGAAGCAATAAAAATTGATATAGGTTCAGCGACAGAAGACTTACAATCGCCACCGGAAGAAAAATCGGTTCAAGGGCGTGATTTGCTTACGGGTAAACCAAAACAAGTACAAATATCATACAGAGAAATTGCCAAGGCATTGGACAAGTCCATTTTAAGGGTTGAAGATGCGGTTATGGAAACCCTTTCCCAAACTCCACCTGAATTGGCAGCCGATATTTATAATACCGGTATTTACCTTGCTGGAGGTGGATCTATGTTAAGAGGATTGGACAGAAGACTTTCCCAAAAAACTGATTTACCCGTTTACATTGCTGAAGATCCTTTACGCGCCGTAGTACGGGGTACTGGTATTGCACTGAAAAACCTTGAACGTTACAAGAGTATTTTAATCAAATAGGGATATCAGAATATTTAAGTTTCAATAGGTACGGTATACTATTCCTTAAATTATGAGGAGTCTTTTATCGGCTTCATAAAATAAATAAAGTGAATGCAGCAGATTATCAACTTTATAATTCGATATAAAAATTTCCTGTTTTATATCTTTTTGTTGATTATCTCTCTGGCCTTCACTATACAGTCACATTCTTATCACCAGTCAAGTTTCTTTAATTCATCAAATTGGATAGCCGGCAATGTCTATGGTATTTCGCATGGCATCACCACATATTTTGATTTGGACGAGGAAAATGAAAGGTTGCTTCTTGAAAACGAAAGATTAAAAGATCAGTTATTCAACAAAGATTCGTCGTCCGAAATAAAAATTGACTCCTCGAATATCAAATACACCATTGTTTCGGGACAAGTAATAAAGAATAACTATGCTGATCACAGAAATTACATTACAATAAATCGCGGTAAAAAAGATAGTGTAAAACAGGATATGGGGGTTATTACCGACTTGGGCATTTTGGGTATAGTGGAAAACACCTCAAACAAGTTCGCCACTGTTCAGAGTATTCTCAACGAAAACTCGAACATCAATGCTAAAATCAAGAATACCAATCATTTTGGTTCTTTGATTTGGGATGCTAAAACCTATAATGTGGTGCAATTGATAGATATCCCTAGATTGGTACCTTTAACTGTTGGTGATACTATTGTCACAGGGGCAATGAGCAGTATATTCCCAGAGAATATTCCAATAGGCACTATAAAGAAATTTGACCTGAACATTTCCAATAGTTTTTACAGAATTGATGTTGACCTTTTTAATGATATGACCAATATTAAAAATGTGTATATAATCAATAATTTGGACCGAAAGGAAGTTTTGGAACTGGAAGAAGCAACCACCAATGAATAGCGGATTTTTCATAAATATCACCCGTTTTATACTCCTTGTACTAGTACAGGTGCTGGTTTTTAATAGACTAAACTTTTTCGGATTCATAAATCCGATGGTCTATATATTATTTTTATACTGGTACCCAATCAAAGAAAATAGAGCTGCTTTTATTGGGTTAAGTTTTTTATTAGGACTTTCAATTGATTTCTTTTCCGATACAATGGCCCTACATTCCGCAGCAACAATCACAATTGCCTATTTGCGACCAGTCATAATGAGATTTGTTTTCGGAATTAATTATGAATTCCAAAGTTTTAAGTTAAGTAACACCACTAAGGCACAACAATTTACATTTTTAGCGTTATTAATATTAGTGCACCATTTGGTTTACTTTTCATTAGAGATTTTTAGCATTGCTAATTTGTTATTAATTGTGAAAAAAGTATTAAGCATTGGCTCTGCCTCGCTTATTTTATGTCTTTTATTTGGTTCATTATTTAGTGTTAATAAAGAATAAGGATCCATTTTATTCCATTGTTTAATTACCTTTATAGAGTATCATGGGGAAAATCAACGAGGTTTTTTAAATAGTTGTTCAATATCAGGATTCATTTCCTAAAATTTAATTTCATCTTCGATGAAGAAGATTCTTTTATCATCTATTATTCTGATTATAGGAATAACTTTTATTGGCAGATTGTCATATCTGCAAATATTCAGTTTTTCCACGGATAATTTATTAGAGGACCCAGCTATTAAGCCTATATATGACTATCCTGAAAGGGGTTATATCTACGACCGTAATGACAAACTTCTTGTTGGCAATGATCCGGCATATGATGTCATGGTTATTCCTAGGGAGGTTAAACCGTTGGACACTCTGGAATTTTGTAGTTTAATTGGATTAGATAAAGAAACCTTAATTAAAAAACTAAAAAAAGCCAGGGTGTATTCTCCCAGATTACCCTCAGTATTAGTGCCTCAACTTTCAAAAGAGGATTACGCCAAGCTTCAAGAAAAAATGCGTCATTTTGAAGGTTTTTATATCCAAAAAAGATCGCTTAGATATTATGACACCAAAAGTGCTGCGAATGTACTAGGGTATATTAGCGAAGTGAATGAACTTGATCTCGCCCAAAACCCATACTATGTGCAAGGAGAGCTTAAAGGACGAACTGGAGTTGAAAAGACCTATCAAGACACTCTGAGAGGAAATAAAGGTATACAATACATTCAAAAAGACAGGTTCAATCGGGATATTGGGCCCTACAAAGATGGGGCATTGGATACCCCTCCCATTCAGGGCAAAGAAATCAGCATTACAATAGATAAGGATCTTCAGGAATACGGGGAAAGATTAATGCACGGTAAACACGGTGGAATCGTAGCTATTGAACCTTCAACAGGAGAAATATTGGCAATGATATCTGGACCTACCTATGACCCCTCACTTTTGGTAGGGCGAAAACGTTCAAAAAATTATACCGAACTCTATTATGATTCTATTGCAAAGCCAACATGGGATCGTTCTATTTTAGCAGAGCCTTCCCCTGGCTCCCCATTTAAAACATTAAACGCCCTAATAGCATTACAGGAAGAAGTGATGACACCAGACACCAAAATAACGTGTTATAATGGCTTTTATGTTGGCAAAACAAAACGTGGATGCCATTGTGGTGGTGGAGTACGAGACATGAATGTTGGTATCTATAAATCATGTAACGCTTATTTTGCAGGTACTTTCAGGAAAATTTATGATAAATTCGAGACTACTGATGAGGGCATGGATGTGTGGGAAAAACATATGCGTAGTTTTGGCCTTGGCGGATATTTAGGCTCTGATCTACACACAGGAAGACCTGGGCGCATTCCATCTAAAGAATACTACGATAGTTGGTACGGAGATAATAGATGGACCTCTTCGTATATAATATCGAACTCCATCGGGCAAGGAGAAGTTGCAGTGACGCCTCTTCAACTGGCTAACATGACAGCTACTATTGCCAACCGTGGCCATTATTTCACCCCTCATATTCTGAAGAAAGTTGATGGTAAGGATATTACGATTCCGGAATTTACAGAGTTAAAACAGACTACCATAGATCGCAAGCATTTTGAGCCCGTAATTCGTGGCATGGCGGATGTATATAAAAGAGGTACCGCAAGATGGGTACAAATTCCTGGTATTGAAATAGCCGGTAAGACCGGTACGGTAGAAAACTTCACTATTATTGATAGCGTAAGAACGCAGCTCACAGATCACTCTCTTTTCATAGCTTTTGCACCAGTCACGAAGCCAAAAATAGCCATCGCCGTTTATATTGAAAATGGGTATTATGGATCTAGATATGCAGGACATATTGCATCATTGATGATAGAAAAATACATGAAGGGAGAAATTACCCGGAAAGATTTGGAAAAGCGCATGCTAGAGAAAACTTTGGAACATGAATATGCAAAACCATACAGTGGTGAAGAGTTCAAGATAAACGAGTATGTCTGGTAAGAGTCTTCTAAAACGTATTGATTGGCTTACTATATTCATCTACATCGCCTTAGTGGCCATTGGTTGGGTAAATATCTATTCAAGTACTTTTACCGAGGCCGAACCATCTATCTTCAATTTTGGCACACTTCATGGCAAACAATTATTCTTTATTGGAGTAAGTATCATCTCTATAATTGTCATCATGGCCCTGGAAGCTAACTTCTATGAACGGTTTTCGAGTTTATTGTATGTAGTTTCAATGGTGCTCCTATTAGGCCTGTTCGTTTTTGGCAAAACCATTGCAGGAGCAACTTCTTGGTATGACCTAGGTTTCTTTAATTTACAACCATCAGAATTTGCCAAGGTAGCGACGGCCCTGGCCTTGGCAAAGTATTTAAGTGACATTCAAACCGATATTAAAAGTCAAAAAGGCCAACTATTTGCATTGGGTATAATCTTATTACCCGCCATTTTGATAATTCCCCAACCAGACCCAGGGAGCGCACTTGTTTTCTTCGCTTTGATATTTGTAGTATTCCGTGAAGGGTTACCACTTTATTATCTGGTCATTGGCCTTTTAACGATTTTAGTATTTGTAACAACCTTGATGTTTGGCACTATTTGGATTGCAATAATCCTAGGGCTGCTTATTGTTTTATTCTTTTTGCTGAAAAAGAAAAAATTCAAAGTCCCCATTTTTCCATTGATCTCAGTAGTAGTGATTACAATATTGTTTTCCCTATCGGTTGACTTTGTTTTCAATAATGTTTTTGAGCAAAGACACAGAGATCGTTTCAGTTTATGGCTGCGCTTGGAAAAAGACCCAAATAAGTTGGAACAAATTAGAAAAACCATTGGCTATAACACCTATCAATCTGAAAAGGCAATAGAATCTGGTGGGTTCTTTGGCAAAGGATTTTTAGAAGGCACCAGGACCAAAGGTGATTTTGTCCCTGAGCAACATACCGATTATATTTTCAGCACTGTAGGCGAAGAATGGGGTTTTGTGGGCACTGCCACTGTAATCCTGCTTTTTACCGTTCTTTTTTTAAGACTAGTGTATTTGGCAGAAAGGCAAAAAACGGCGTTTCCAAGAATGTATGGTTATGGGGTTATTTCAATCTTATTAATACACTATTTCATTAATATAGGAATGGTGATTGGTATTTTACCCACTATTGGTATTCCCCTACCCTTTTTCAGTTACGGAGGTTCAGGCTTATTATTCTTTACTATCCTACTTTTCATATTCTTAAAATTGGATTCGAACCGATTAAAAGAAGGTATTTAGAATTTCCAACCTGCCAAAGTTGATTGACTTTCCAATTTGGTTTCTGCAGCATTAGGAAGCTTCTGAAAAAAGTCCAATCCCGTAATTTTTTCGATTTTATCCACAGGAACAACAAAGTGATGCAATGGCTCAGAACTTTCATAATTAGGCATCAAAAAAGCAATCACTTTCAAATTACCAACATTACCCTTAGCCACTATTTTGTAATAATACTTTGGCACATCAACATCTTCCTCCCCTATTTCATCAAGGCCGTCTACTAAAACTCCTCCTGTAACAACGAATAAATCACCATACTTTTTCGCCCATTGTCGGGTCTGCATTTCTAATCGGTTCCAAATTCCAGCATTAAAATCCCTGTCTTGTGGGCTTATATTACTGGTATAAAAGGTTTCATTATAGGCAAATTCTGAGAAACGACGATCACCAGCAGGGCACAAATGACCACGATCATAACCTGACCCTTTGTAGTTTCGCCAATCGGCAGATTTGGATTTCACTTTAGGGTCTTCAATAAAATAAGGGCGTTTACGATCATCATAAGTCAAATGGCTTTTCTTAAGCAAATAAGCCACCCACTCCGCTTGCTCATAAGGTTCATTATACGATAACATAAAATGGTCATGCTGTATAACATCACCCGTTGTAGAACTTGGGATCATGTATGAAGGGATACTGGTTTCAAGTCCATCATCTTCTACTGTGGAATATGTATCAGGCGTATAAAAATTTTCGAATAACCAAAAACCAACAATACAAAGCAACAATAATATCGTATAAATTGTTCTATTTTTTTTACTTTGGTTCACCTATCAAATTTAGTTTAAATTAGTAGTTGTAATGACGATGGTTTTTGTAAGGTATACGTTATTTTGGAGACAAAGATAATGACTTCAAAAATTACTGGCTTTAAGGAGTAATTTGAATATTAAATTTCAATAATCATTTAAAAAAAGAGAGGAAAACAAACCATGCTAACATGGAAAGAAGTTATCAATTTTGCAGTAAAAGGAAATCCAAAACCAGATAGAAGGGTTGAAAAAACCGCTGCGGAATGGCGCGAAATTTTAAATCCTGAGCAATTTAGGGTTACCCGAGGCAAAGGTACCGAAGCACCACATTCGGGTGCACTTTGCGGTATTCATGAATCCGGTAAATACAATTGTATCTGCTGTGACACCCCACTTTTTGATTCGACCATTAAATTTGAATCGGGAACAGGCTGGCCTAGCTTTACACAACCGGTCAAAGAAAATGCGATTAAGTATGAAAAAGACAGCGCTTTTGGCATGGTCAGAGTAGAGGTCATGTGCAATACCTGTGACGCCCATTTAGGTCATGTTTTTCCTGATGGCCCGGAACCGAGCGGATTACGTTATTGTGTTAATTCAGAGTCAATGAAATTAGAACCTGCCACAACTGGCAAGAAAGAAAGGATTAAAAATGAGTAATAAGAATATACAAATGGCCACTCTAGGTGGTGGATGTTTTTGGTGTATTGAAGCTGTTTTCAACGAAATCAAAGGTGTTGAAAAGATTGTTTCAGGATATACTGGCGGAACGGCTCCAGGAAAACCAACCTATAGGGAAATTTGCTCTGGCCTAACTGGTCATGCTGAAGTTGTTCAAGTAAATTTTGACCAAAATGTAATTTCCTATGAAGATTTGTTGGTCATTTTTATGACCAGTCATGACCCAACGACTTTGAACCGTCAAGGTGGCGATACAGGAACCCAATATCGTTCAGTAATCTATTATCATGATAATGCCCAAAAAGAGATTGCAACAATTGTTTCAAAGGAGGTAGCCCCATATTATGAAAATCCAATTGTGACTGAAATAAGTCCTTTAGGTACTTTTTATGAAGCGGAAGACTATCATCAAGATTACTATAGAAACAACACCGCACAAGGATATTGCAGTGCCGTGATTACACCTAAGTTGGCAAAACTTCGAAAAATGCATGCCGATAAATTAAAAGGTGTATCCGCGTAAATAATTAATTTTTAAACATATATGGCTAATATTGGGGGGAGTTAAAAACTCCCCCCAATATTACTATTCAATTAATTTTAGGAAGGAAAATCAAATGAATAACGATATTAAATATGGAATTGATGGATTTAAGGCCCATGAATTTGAAGTTGACCATTGGGTTGATGCCAATGGAAAACCAACTAAACCCATTAAACTTTCTGATTTCGAAGGCGAATTCAAGGTAATCTATTGCTTTCAAAGCTGGTGTCCCGGTTGTCATAGCAGAGGATTACCCGCCTTGCAAGAAATGACCAAAGCTCTAAAGAAAAATGATAACGTTACCTTTTTGGCTATACAAACGGTCTTCGAAGGTCATCATGAGAATACTTTTGAAAAGATAATGGAAATACAAGAAAAGTATGGCCTTGAAATTCCTTTTGGCCATGACCCAGGTGATGAAAATTCACACAACCGTTCAAAAATAATGCAGCATTATAGAACAGGTGGCACCCCATGGTTCATTTTTATTGACCAAAAAAATAATGTAGTCTTCAATGATTTCCATTTAAACGTTGAGAAAGCCATTGAGTTTCTAAAAACTATAGAATAAATGAAAGACATCCCAGATATAAAACTATATGGTGCTTCAGGCTGTCATAAGACACATTATTATCAATTGTTATTAGATGAGACCCAATTACCATATCAATTTTTAGATGTAGAGGCCAATGAAGACCATGCTGAAGAATTGCGTGGTCTTTATGAAAACCATAAACTCAATTTCCCTACCATAACCATTGGGAAAAAGAAGTTGAGAAACCCGTATAAAGAAGATTTAATAAAATGGATAAATAAACTAATTCCGAGCAGACTGTCATTAATTCACGATATTGATAGCCAACAATTCATTTTGGATATTAATGGTGAAAACGCAAAAGTGGAATACACCCTTAGAGATGGCCAAATGTTTTTGATGCATTCAGAAGTCCCATATAATTTAAGGGGGAAAGGTTTTGGTAAGGTTTTGGTTGAAAAGTCTTTTGAACAATTAACCAAAGAAGGTTTTCAAGCAGTAGCTGTTTGCTCTTATGTTAAGGCCATAGCAAAACGTAGCGAAAAGTGGCAGTCAATAATACGATAACGAAAGGATTATTCATGAAACTGAATATAAAAGACACATTCAATGTAGAATTACCAGCAGACCCAATTTTGGAGAACTCTAGAAGACAGGTAAAAGAAGCATGTTTTTCTTTTGTAACACCGAAAAAAACAGCAAAACCCGAAATGCTTCATGTATCACAAGAAATGTTGAAAAAAATTGGTCTATCTACTTCCGATAGTAAAAGTGACTCATTTTTAAAGGTATTTACTGGAAATGAAGTTTTACCCAACACAAAACCTTATGCCATGTGCTATGGCGGTCATCAATTTGGCAATTGGGCCGGACAATTAGGCGATGGACGCGCCATAAATTTATGTGAGGTTGAACATAATAATGAACGTTGGGCATTGCAATTAAAAGGAGCAGGAGAAACTCCTTATTCTCGTACTGCAGATGGTTTAGCCGTTTTGCGCTCCTCTATTCGCGAATATTTGTGTAGTGAGGCTATGTATCATCTAGGGGTGCCTACTACAAGGGCTTTATCATTGACCTTAACAGGAGACCAAGTTTTACGCGATGTTATGTATGATGGTAATCCGGAATATGAAAAAGGTGCTGTTGTATGTAGAACTGCGCCTTCGTTTATTCGTTTTGGGAATTTTGAGATTTTTGCAGCCAGAAAGGATATAGTAAATCTTAGAAAGCTGACCGATTATACTATAAATCATTTCTTTCCGCATTTGGGAGTACCCTCTAAGGAAGTGTATTTACAGTTTTTTAAAGATGTAGCTGAACGTAGTTTAGCGATGGTCATAGACTGGCAACGTGTAGGTTTTGTACATGGTGTCATGAACACCGATAATTTGTCTATTCTTGGTCTTACTATAGATTATGGACCTTATGGATGGTTAGAAGGATATGATTTTGGATGGACACCCAATACCACTGACAGTCAGTTCAAACGTTATAAATTTGGTAGTCAGCCTGATATAGTATTGTGGAATTTATATCAGTTAGCCAATGCGCTTTATCCTTTAATTGAGGAAACCAAAGGACTGGAAACCATATTAGCTGATTATAGAACTTCTTATGCTGACCAATATCTAAATATGACACGGTCCAAATTGGGCTTGCTCAGCGTAGTTGAAAATGATGTATTGCTGATAAAAGATTTGGAGGCAAACTTGCAATTGACTGAAACCGATATGACTATTTTCTTTCGAAATTTGGGTAATTTTAAGATTGGAAAACCATTAGAGGGGTCAAAAATTGTCACTGATGCGTTTTACACCCAATCTGAAGTTACTGATGCCGTGAAAGGTAAATGGAATGCTTGGTTTGAGCGCTATAATACCAGATTACATCAAGAATCTTTATTAGAAGCCGAAAGAAAAGAAAAGATGAACCAAGTAAACCCTAAATATGTCTTAAGAAATTATATGGCGCAATTAGCAATAGATGATGCTGACAAAGGGGATTATAAGTTAATTGATGAAATGTTCAATATGCTTAAGAAGCCGTATGATGAACAACCTGAAAATCAAAAATGGTTCGCCAAACGTCCTGATTGGGCAAGGCATAAAGTGGGTTGTTCCATGCTCTCCTGTAGTTCGTAATGAGTTTGCTGAAATACATACAATTAATCCCTCAAGGCTATTCCCAAGTACTTTATCAGCAAAAGAAATATGGTGTAAGTAGAACCGATTTCAACAGTGGCAAAAGTATTAAAATCTTTGCCGAAGAATTAGGAGGCAATGATTTTATAAGTTTGAATTTCTATATCACAAGAACTTCTGAAAAATTAAAACCCTGTGAAATGCCAGAGCAAAAGGTAATTGATTTTTTAAAGAACATAGAACTAATATGAATTTGTGGACACGCCTTAAATTAGCCGAAGGCGTCGTGTCATATTATAAAAAATAACGATATGCAATTAGGTTTGGGTACAGCAGCACTAGGAAGACCCCAGTATATTAATTTACGCCAAGAGAATACCTCTGATTTTGATTTACAAGCTTTTAAATCAAACAGTTTCAATGTACTTGATAAAGCCTACCAACTGGGCATACGTTATTTCGATACAGCTCCAGGATATGGTATTGCTGAAAAAATTGTCTTGGATTGGCTACAAACAAAAAATGATGGGACTATTAAAATTGCAACAAAATGGGGCTACACC
>CAZYQR010000065.1:0-10908 GCA_964649755.1 uncultured Maribacter sp.
GCCAATTACAAAAGTACCTTAGGTGCCTTTGGCTACACGGCCCCATCAGATGCGATTACAACTTTAGAGAATGAATTGGTATCTCTGAAAATAAGTAATAAAGGGGGGCAAATCGTCGAGGCCAAAATGAAGAATTTTGTTACCTACGATTCTATTCCCGTTTATTTGGTGAAAGATGGGAATGCCTCTTTTGGGATGAATTTCTCTACTTCGGATAATAGGGTCCTAAATACAACGGATTTGTTCTTTGAGCCATCAATGAGTAATGATGGTAATAATCAAGTGCTTTCCATGAAAGCGAAAGTGGCCCCGAACAAATATTTGGAATACCGATATGAAATGAAACCAAATGATTATTTGGTTGATTTCACAATTCGTTCGCAAGATTTGAATGGAGTCATCAATAGTAGTAATCCAATTCATTTAGAATGGAAATTAAAGGGGATTCGCCAATCAAAGAGCATTCAATACGAAAACAGGTATACGCGACTTACCTATAACCATGAAGAGGGAAAAATAAGTAAGCTGTCTGAAGGTAGTGATGACGAGGAGACAGAACAAGATATAAAATGGCTGTCATACAGACAGCATTTCTTTAGTTCTATCCTAGCTACCAAAGAAAACTTTAAAAATGCAGATTTGTCGTCTGTAAACCTTGTTGAGGAAGAAAGTAGAACTGCTGGTTTTACCAAATCTTATGATTCTAAAATTGCCTTAGAATTAAACGGAGGTGAGCTTTCCCAGAATATGCATTGGTATTATGGTCCAACCGATGCTGCTGTTTTGAATGCGTATGAAGATTTAGGCCTTGCAGATTCAATCCCTTTCGGATGGGGAATTTTTGGTTGGATTAACAGATATGTTTTCACACCTTTTTATTCGTTCTTAAGTACATACTTCCCCTTTGGGATAGCTATTGTTATCATGACAATTATAGTTCGTTTGGCAATGTCACCAGTAACGTATAAGTCGTATTTATCCCAAGCCAAGATGAAAGTCTTAAAACCTGAGATTACAGAGTTGGGTGAAAAATTTAAGGATAATGCAATGAAAAAGCAACAGGCGACCATGAAGCTATATAATAAGGCTGGGGTGAGCCCTATGAGTGGTTGTGTACCTGCATTTATACAAATGCCAATATTCTATGCGCTTTTCATGTTCTTCCCAACATCTTTTGCGTTGCGGCAAAAATCATTTTTATGGGCAGATGACCTTTCATCCTTTGATACTATTTATCAATTCCCAGAAGGTTTCTCAATTCCCTTTTATGGAGATCATATAAGTTTATTCCCCATATTGGCATCGGTTGCCATCTTCTTCTATATGATGATGACCACTGGGCAGAATATGCCGCAGCAACCCGGTATGCCCAACATGAAGTTCGTTATGTACTTAATGCCATTTATGATGTTGTTCTTCTTTAACAACTATGCGAGTGGCTTGAGTTTGTATTATTTTGTATCTAACCTGATTACCATATTTATTATGTTGGCGATTAAGAAATTTATTCTTGACGATGACAAGATCCATGCGCAGATACAAGAGAATAAACAGAAACCCAAAAAGGAGAATAAATTTCAGCGAAAGATGCGCCAAATGATGGAGCAGGCCGAAGAGCAGAAGAAAGTAGGCAAAAAATAAAATAAAAATGTAGTCTGATAAAAAAAGCCCTGACATTTATGTCGGGGCTTCTAGCAATAATCAAGTTTAGTTTGGTAAGATTTGGGAAGTCAAAGATGTGATTAAATAGTTAGTTTTTAAATTAAAAGTTGTCAAGCGCTCATTTTTGTATGCTAAAATATGTTGTAGTGTTGTTTAGTGATTTGCTCTTACACGAATATTGGTTTTAGACCATTAAAAACTCCCAAGTATAAAATTGAATCTTGATCAATAATTATACGAGGGAGCTTTCTAACAACCAATAAATCACAAACTAACTAACAAACATACCTGACTACATCTTGGAATATTATATTAAACAATGCAATATCAAGGAAGTGAAGTTATTTTTACCATTCATATTTATGTCAATACTTCTAGTTTGGTAACTCAAACAAACTAGATA
The DNA here is from genome assembly GCA_964649755.1 of uncultured Maribacter sp. Classification (GTDB taxonomy): domain Bacteria; phylum Bacteroidota; class Bacteroidia; order Flavobacteriales; family Flavobacteriaceae; genus Maribacter_A. Next base: position 2,066 of record CAZYQR010000065.1, read on the forward strand.
AAACATCTTATTTATTGGTATTAACTAACAAACAATCTTTTTTTTACTAATTAGTGGTATCTGGAATCATTACTTGATTCACTACATGAATTACACCATTGTTCGCTTGAACGTCTACAACAACGACTCCAATACCCGTATTGCCTGCCCCATCAGTAATATCGGCGATATTATCACCTGTACCTGGAAGATTAATTGTAATAGCATCGCCTTCTAAAGTGGCAGGAGCTATACCATCCGTTAAATCTCCTGAACGAACATTACCAGTAACAACATGGTGCTGTAATACAGAAGTAAGTAAGCTTTCGTCTATATCGGTAACACTGGTCCAATCCATATTACTATCCAATAATGCTTGAAAAGCAGTATCTGTTGGCGCAAAAACTGTGAACGGACCTTCTCCATTAAGAACTGAAACAAAATCAGTAGCGGGTGTTCCTTCGGTTAATGCTGCAACAAGCGGACTAAAAGTAGCATCTGCGGCGGCAAAAGTGACTACGGTAGGTAGATCAATCACTGTATCAACAGCATGAATCACCCCGTTAGTGGCTACAATATCAGCTGCAGCAACATTACTTGTTCCATTTAAAGAAACTCCATCATCAGTGTTTATGTACATGCTTAAATTGTCTCCATCTACATTAGCGGCTGCCGTTGTTACATATGAATTGGTTAAACCAGCGGCAAAGGCAGCAGCTCCAACTATCACATGGTTAGATAAAATAGCATTTATATCGTTTGTCATAGGATTGGTAAATGCAGTAAAGGCAGCATTCACTGGTGCAAAAACGGTAAAGTCTGTAGTGTCATCTGAAAGTAAATCGGTGAACGTGGTATTACCACCTGCAGTTAAGGCACCAACCAACTCTGTTAAATCACTATTTGCCACAGCATGGTCTACTATATTTGGTAATCCAATAACGGCATCAACAATATGTACGACCCCATTTATGGCTTTGTTATCAGCAGCTGTAACATTCGAGACCCCATTTAAAGCAACTCCACTAGAGATATCCACTAGCATACTCAAATTGTTTCCTCCTGCTCCTGCGGTCGATAGTGTTGATACATAACCTGTAGCTAAATCAGTAGATAAATTAGTACCACTTACTACATGGTTTAACAATACTTGAGTTAGAACATCAACAGGGACTGCACTTAAATCGGCAAAATTGTTATCGGCCAAGAATGTAGCAAATGCATCATCGGTTGGTGCGAATACTGTAAATGGTCCTTCACCGGCCAAAACGGTTGGTAAATCACCATCAGCAGCAACTAGAGCGGCTACCAAATTACTTAGGGTTGGGGTAGCAATGGCCAAATCAGTAATTGAAACCAAAAGAACATCACTTAAGGCATCTAATGCAGCTTGTGGTAAAAGCACCTTATCTATTAAATGTACGGTTCCATTGCTTGTAGCAACATCGGCTGTAGTAACTGCAGCTGATTCTCCAGCAGCATCAGTAAAAGAGGCACCTCCGTTAAGACTAACAGTTAGTGTCTCACCTTGTACTGTTGTAATTACCTGACCTTCTGTAAGGTCACCTGAAGTTACCGAAGCTCCAGAAACAACGTGATAAGCCAAAATGCTGGCTAATAAATCCTGCAATTGCTCGGTGTTAAAATCGTCAAGGGAATCAAATCCGTCTAATCTGGCCAAAAGGTCAGCAAAGGCATCATTTGTTGGAGCCAATACTGTAAATGTCCCAGTTTCATCACTAAGAGTGGCGATTAAGTCATTCGATGCGCTTTCATCTGCTTTTGCCAATGCAGCTACCAAGCTACTAATACTACTAGTGGCTTGTGCAGCCTCTACTATATTTAATTCATCAACCATCCCGGGATCTGCCTCCATTTGGTCGGGCCCGTTATCATCATCACTTGAACATGAGAGTACAAATGTTGTTAAGAGCAATAAAATAAATCGATTAAAAATTTTTGTTTTTGATTTCATTGTAAGAAAAATTTAAAGGTTATTAATTATTTTGTTTACTATATTCGATTAAAAGATGAACAATATTACAAAAGGTTGCGTTTTGTTTAATGATAATTGTATAAAGTTTAACAAAATATTTTTTGATGAAGTTTTGCAAATAGAAAATTTTAGGGTCTCAAAGCCTAAATATGTATTTTTGTGGACTGTTTAAAAAACAATGGAAAAAGTAGTAATAGGTCTTTCTGGTGGTGTTGATTCCAGTGTTGCAGCTTATCTCTTAAAAAAGCAGGGGTATGATGTAATTGGTCTTTTTATGAAGAACTGGCACGATGATTCTGTAACCATCTCAGAAGAATGTCCTTGGTTAGAGGATAGTAATGATGCCTTAATAGTTGCCGAAAAAATGGGAATTCCTTTTCAGACGGTTGATTTAAGTGTAGAATATAAGGAGCGTATTGTAGACTATATGTTCAATGAATATGAAAAAGGTAGAACACCAAACCCCGATGTTCTTTGCAATCGGGAAATAAAGTTCGATGTATTCATGAAAATAGCGATGCAATTAGGTGCTGATTATGTAGCTACAGGACATTATTGTAGAAAAGGCACCATGATAAATAAAGATGGCAGTGAAACCTTTCAACTCTTATCTGGTATAGACAATAATAAGGACCAGTCCTATTTTCTATGTCAACTCTCACAAGAACAATTATCAAAAACACTTTTTCCTATCGGGGAATTGACAAAACCTGAGGTTCGCCAAATTGCGTCGGATAATGATTTGATTACGGCAGACAAAAAAGACTCGCAAGGACTTTGTTTTATTGGCAAGGTGCGTTTGCCCGATTTTCTTCAGCAAAAACTCAAACCTAAAAAAGGGGTTATCGTAGAAGTGCCCCTTAACATTGAACAATATAAAAGGGAATTACCCATTTTTAAAGATAAGGAAGAAGAATTGTTATTTTTTTCAGAAAAACCGCATTACGCCATCGAGGATGGTATAGTAGTGGGTGAACATCAAGGAGCGCATTACTTTACAAAAGGGCAACGCAAAGGGTTGGCTGTTGGTGGAACGAAAGAGCCTTTGTTTGTCATTGATACAGATGTGCATGAGAATGTAATTTATACAGGTCAAGGTAAATCACACCCTGGATTATATCGAAGAACTTTATTTGTTTCCAATGAAGAATTACACTGGATACGAACGGATTTAGCTCTTAAGATTGATGAGTCTATGGAGGTTATGGCGAGAATTCGTTATCGTCAATCCTTACAAAAAGCAACCTTGTATAAAATTGATAGTGGTCTCTATGTTGATTTTGAAGAAAAACAGTCGGCTATTACAGAAGGCCAATTTGCAGCTTGGTACGTAGGGGATGAATTATTAGGGTCGGGAGTTATTTCTTAGAAGAAGTAAGTTCAAAATTTAAGGCTCCCCTCTTGAGACAGCAGCCGGGAATGAATTCGGTTTTACTTTGAACTTGATCAGAGTAAGGGGAAGAAAGGGGAGCCTGCCTGCCATGCCAAAGGCAGGTAAACCGGTAGGCAGGTTTGACAAACCCTCCGTCACGATTTTCAATCGTGCCACCCCGCCTGAATGACAAAGTCGGGCAGGCTCCCTTCAACTAAAGGGAGGAGCGAAATTAGTTTTCAATATGGAAATTATGAATCAAAATAGAATCACTGAACTTTTCGGAATTAAATACCCCATTATCCAAGCGGGAATGGTTTGGGCCAGTGGTTGGCGTTTGGCCTCTGCGGTTTCCAACGCTGGTGGATTAGGGCTAATCGGTGCCGGAAGCATGTATCCTGAAGTGCTTCGAGAACACATCCAAAAATGTCAGCGAGCAACGGACAAGCCTTTTGGGGTGAATGTTCCTATGTTGTATCCTGATATTGATAAAATTATGGATATTATCATTGAACAAGGGGTAAAAATAGTGTTCACTTCAGCTGGAAATCCCAAAACTTGGACAGCACACTTAAAAGAAAACGGGATTACTGTTGTTCATGTAGTAAGCAGTGTAAAATTTGCCCTAAAAGCGCAAGAAGCCGGTGTTGATGCTATTGTTGCAGAAGGATTTGAAGCGGGTGGTCATAATGGTAGGGATGAAACCACAACTTTAACATTGATTCCTTCCGTTAAAGAAAAGATAAATATTCCTTTGATCGCGGCAGGTGGTATTGCGACAGGTAGGTCTATGTTGGCCGTCATGATCTTAGGTGCCGATGGTGTACAGGTGGGGAGCCGATTTGTGGCAAGTGATGAGGCATCTTCACATATTTTATTCAAACAGAAGGTAGTGGAAGCCGGAGAAGGGGATACCCAATTGACCTTAAAAGAATTGGCTCCCGTTCGATTGATTAAGAACAAATTTTACCATGATATTCTAAGGGCCTATGAAAATGGAGCATCGGTGGAACAATTGAAAGCACTGTTGGGTCGTTCAAGGGCCAAACGTGGTATGTTTGAAGGCGATATGGCAGAGGGGGAGTTGGAAATTGGTCAGGTCTCTGCCTTAATTCATGATATTAAGCCAGCGTCTCAAATTGTTGCCGATTTGGTTCAGGAATATGAAAACGCGGTATCAGAAATTACAAACATATAATTTCCTTAATCCATTTAAACATCATAGGCTTCGTGTGAGACCAAAAGTTCTTCGGCCCTTTCAAGTTTAGGTAATCTCCTTTGGTTTTTTCTTTGAAAACGCTGCATTCTTCTCAGTATTTTATCCAACATTTTCACTGCCCTTTGAATATAGTACCCTTTATTCAACATAACACATTCCGCCTGTTCTGCTAAAGCGGCATCCGTAATCTCAGCACGTGAAGGCGTTCCCTTTTTGGCCAGATCCTCTAACACTTGAGTGGCCCAAATATTGGGAATATGGGCAGCGGCACAGATTCGCATAATTTCTTGTTGAATAGAGGCGAAGTTTTTCCAACCGGTTTCAATGGCAAGATCACCTCTTGCTGTCATTACTCCAACAGGGTACGAGCGCATAGCCGTTAATAAAATTGACGGTAAATTTGAAAAGCCCTTTTGGGTTTCAATTTTAAGAATAACGCCAATTTTAGCATCTAGCTTATCCAATTCCTCATAAAGATCTAGAATATCTTCTTTTGAATTTACAAATGAAAAATTAACAGCATCTGCATGTTGGGCAACGAATTTGATGTCTTCTCTATCTTTTTCTGTTAGTCCGCTTACTTGCAAATTACTTTTAGGAAGGTTTATGCCCTTATCAGCTTTTAATTTACTACCATTATCTTTTGCATGGGTAATATTGATAATCATTTCTGAAGCTGAAATTTCCTGAATAATTCCTTCAATTTTTCCATCATCAAAATATATGGGTTCCCCCGCTTTAGCGTCTTCAAAAACTTGGGGAAGTGAACATGAGACATGGGCCATTTTAAACAACGTTCCATTTTCATTATAAATAGCTGATTCCCCGGGAATGGATTCTCTATGGAGTCTTAATTGGTCACCAGAATGCAAGATTATGAACTGTTCTTTGGGTAATAGTTCACCTACACGACTAGACTTTTGATCTTCTTTAGACTTTTTTTCATGCAGAACTATTTCTGTTCCTGTTTCTAAGTATGCAGAATCTGAACATAAGCCAATTTTGGCTTTCCCGTCCTTACCTTTAATTTTGATTTTGCAGTTTTTGCCTCTAGAATCGGTAAATCTGAGTATATCACCTTTCTTGATTTTTATAAATAACTTTCGATCTACGGGAAGGTGAACCTTATAATCTGAATGCGGCGGAGGGGGTGTATCAGGGGCGGCAATCCAAATTTTAGACGGATTTACTACTCTGCCCAAATCATCTCTCTTGGGCGTGACATGAATAACCTTCGGACCTTCTATCATAGGCCCTGTTCTAAGTTTAGGCCCTGAGAGGTCCATCGTGATCTTACATTTTTTTCGTTGTTTTTTATTGGCTGTTTTTACATTATGTATCATTTTCAGCCATTCTTCTGGAGTATCATGGGCACAATTGATTCTTGCACAGTTCATCCCATTGGCCAATAATTTCCGAATAAAGCCCATATCTTCTGCAGCAGTACTGGGTAGGGTAACCATAATTCGAGTAAACCGTTTCTTTGATTTATATCCAAAAAGTAATTTGGTGTTCTTTTTTAGTAGCTTATCACCCTTTTCAATACTGAGAACACCATGTAATGGAATAGTCTCTTTTTTGTTCAATAGGCTATTGATCAATTGTTTTAGATTAAGAATGCCTTTCATTACATGTCCTTCTGCGGCGGATAAGCCTGGGAAACCCAAATGCATTAATTCTTCTTCAAAATCATCGATTTCAAAACTTCGTACCGCTAAATAATGAATGAGGTTTTCGGCACTTTTTCTATAAATGGGGTGTACTAAATCCAATTCCTCAACGTATTTGGATTCCATCTTTTTGACTTTCTCTAATACGCTGTCTAACCGCTGGTCAAGGGCTCTAAGTCTTTGTTCTTTATTTTTCATAGAAGGAGTTTAAAATAAAAGCTGTTGAAAGAGTTTTTCAATCTCATTTTTACCATATAAAGTTAAGGCATAAATGACACTTTCAAGGATCTTTATTCCACAAATTATTGAAAAATCTGGAAGTTTATTCTTTTTTTAAATTAGATAGGTATTCTATTAAATCCCTAAGTTCTCTTTTGGTAATAAGTCGACCAATTGCCGGCATTGCAGACAGGCCATTTTGGCGTTTTTCAATTCGTGAAATGGCTATTTCCATTGGCTCTGCATCCGATGTTCTGAGAATAATTTCCTCTTTGGATTCTTCCTCTAATATACCAGTAACCACTTGGCCGTCTTTTAGGGTTACGGTTACCGTACCGTAGCCAGGAGCTAACCTTGCGCTGGGTTCAATAAGCGATTCCAGAATTTGTTCACGTGTCAGTACATTAGCAATATTGTCCAATGCCGGGCCTACCTTTCCACCGGCACCATCAACAGCATGGCAGCGAACGCATTGTGCGGCGGGGTTGCTATTAAAAACTGTTCTGCCGGGCCACCATTCGCCGCCGTATAATGTTTCATTGTAGGAATCAATCGTGTGACCACCACTTTTCAATTTATCTAATTTAGTAATAAGGGATTCTGATTTTGTTGCCTCAACTGCTTCAATCAAATCAAGGATTACACCTTGGTCCAATTGTTTATTGTTTGCTTGTTGTATTAACTTATATAGTGTGCTTTCACTTTTTTCAAATGGGAGCTCTCCTAATACACCCAGCATTTTTTGCTGTTCCCGGATTGAGCCTGATCTGAAGATGGGATCAACAATAGAGGGTAGTTTTTCCTTTGAAATTTTCATTTTGCTAATAAGTCCAACAGCTACGGCCCTCACATTTTGGTCCTTATCACGCATCCCCAATTTTATGGCCGATTCCATATTTTCAGCATTTAGATTCCCCAAGGCGTCTAAAGCAGCAGCCTTTACATTTGGCGATTTATGCTCGACCATTATCATGAACAATTCCTTATTGTAAGAATCTATTTTTAAGGAACTCAAAGTTTTAGTTACTCCAATTAGGATTTCAGGGTCATTATCTTTTAAGAAACCTGAAATTTCTTTTTCAATTTTCGATTTGACCATACTTGGATTTCTTTTAATTTCACCACGATAGCGCCCATCAACCCTATCTAAAACTGAAGGTTCTCCCCATGTACCCAATGCCGCCAAAGCTTCACCCCTTAGATTACTAGCCACATCTAAGCGTTTGGCAAAGGCAATGAGGTTAACCATCTCCTTTTCTCCACCTACGCGAAGGGCAGCATTTATGGCCCTTCGTAACAAGGGCTCAGAAGTAAATCTTTGTTCGGTCAACGTTTTTGCCAAGGCGGGAAGTGCCTTTTCGATGGACCAATCGTCATTTATCGCTCGAGCTGCTTCTGCAACTATATATTCGTCTTTATCATTTAAAAAATTCGCAACTTTTTCGTTCTGTAATCTTCGTAACACCAATACGGCTGCTATTCGCAAACTTCTATTTGGATTATTGACCAAATCTGCGATAGGATCAACTTTTCCTATTCGAGACAAGGCAAGAACCGCAGCATGTCTTATGTAAATGTCTTTATCGGAATTTCTTTCGATTAAATTCAATAAAGGCTGAATGGCTTCTTCAAATTGTATTCTTCCTAAGGCTTGGGCAGCAAAAAACTGTACCCTTGCATTTTCATTTTGTAAAAGCGGAATTAAACTTTTAGCTGCGTTGGCATATTTTACATCACCCAGGACTTTTGCAGCTTGTGCCACTATTTCTGGGTCATTATCTGTCAACAATGCCATTAATGGCTCTGCTTTATCCTTATTTTTCCCAGCAATCTGGCCTATACCCCAAATGGCATGAATCCGGGCAAACTGATGCTGTTCATCTTCGATTACTCTTTTCAAGGCTCTATAACCCCAAAAAGTACGGGTGGCTAATTCAAACTGCGCTTTTTTACGAATACGCATATCGGGATATTTTAAAAACGCTACCAAATCGGTAGTCGATTCATTTTCATAATCGAGCGTCATCAGGTGTTGGGTTTCCTTTCGCTCAACCTCAAGGTCATTTTTATCTTGGGTTACATCCAACTTCCATACCCGGCCATAGTTTTTCGTATTCCATCCAGTTATCCAATCTGAAAAATAAAGGGCGCCATCAGACCCAAAACGGAGTCCCGTTGGTAGTACGCCACTCATAATATCTTGATCCATGCCTAAATCAAAAGATGCACCTTTCGGTTTTAAGTCAAAAGACCATATGTGCGACCGACCTGGGTCACCAACAAACTCCACCAAAAAGAATTTGTTCAACCAATCTTTTCCTAAACCGGTTCCAGGGTTGAATGCCATTCCTGTAGGACCATTGTGGAAATTCACAATAGGGGGAATAA
>CAZYQR010000066.1:0-1818 GCA_964649755.1 uncultured Maribacter sp.
ATGGCTCTTCCCAATCCTTCCTGAGTCAACTCTGGGTCAACATTTTCAGGGTTAGACCTATCTTTTTCTGCATGTCTTACAAAATAATAGGTTGTAACCGTATCTTCAACTTTTGGGTCTTCATTACAACTGAAAACACCAAATACGGCAACAAAAATCAATACTATTTTTAAAACCTTCATAATCAGTAATTAGTTTGGTTGAAACTTTTTCTTTAATCTAACTAAATATAGCATAAAATAGTATGTAAAACCCATGGTTTTTTTGTTTTTTTGCATATGCAGAAATTCAATCTATCACTTTTATTATTAATGATTGTAAGTACTTTGCATGCGCAGGAAGTGACCCTGCCTTTGGATTTAAGACAGCATAATCTCACCAACAGCAATTCAAGTATTTTCAATCCGGCTTTTTCGGTCAATTATGAAAATTCGCAATCTATTGGTTTATGGAGTCGCTGGCAGTGGCAAACGATAGATGGTGATCCAACTACTTTATTTTTCAATTACACGGGCAAACTTGATAGTTCATCAGCCATAGGTGCTGGGTTTTTTCAGCATAATACGGGCATTTTTCTAAATACCGGTGGAGTTTTGAATTATGCATATCGGTATAATATTAATGAACGTACCAGCTTGACTTTTGGGTTGAATTTATTTGGTTATCGACAGGAATTTACTGGGAACCTTTTTCAAAATGACCCACAAATAATATTGCCGCAATTGGGTATTACAAATGATTTTATTCTTCAGTTGGCACCGGGAATACAATTCTCTTATGACCGTCTTAGTGTAGGTTTTTCATCGGAAAATATGTTCGATTACAATATGTCCGAGAAAGAACGGTATACTGGGTCAAGCGATAAGATTTATTTAGGAACTGCCTCTTATGATTTTCCAGTAAATATCCTGAAATCAGACAATACCTCAGTAGTTAGGCCGATGTTATATGTTAAGTCAATTCCTGGATATGATACTCAATTCGGAATGAGTGGTTTTCTATCGACGAATAAATTTTGGGCTCAGACAGGCTATAACAGTTTTTACGGAATAACAATAGGGGGTGGGGGTCGTTTTACGCAACGTTTGTCCTTTGGAGCATTGTTTGAATTTGGTATGAAATCCGATTTGAAAGGTAACGATCCAACTTTTGAATTGGTTACGGCTTATGATTTTGGAAATGTGGTACCTCGAAAGAAAATGTCTGATTTTGATGAGGAAGAGGAAAAAGAAGAACTTGAGGAAATTGCCAAGACTGAAGAGTTAAAAGAAGAATTATCAAAGGCTGAGGCATTGGCCTTGGAAAAAGAAGTCAAGGAGCTGGAGAAAGTACAACGTAAAAAATCTAAAGACTCACTTGCACTGGTTAAGAAAGAAGCAGGTATTGCTGCCAATTTGCATAAAGAGCAGGAGCGTAGAACAGATTCGATAAGTAATGCAAAACAAAGAGAAGTTATTGCTATCGAGAGAATTTCCAAGCAGAGACGATTGGATTCTCTTGCCACTAATGATAAAGAAAAGGCATTGACCGAAGCTGATAAGCGCAAGAACCAAATCAAACTTGATTCCATAAATACAGCTAAAGAGGCTGAGGCCCTGGCAGAAGCAAAACGAAAAGAATTGCAACGAAAATCAGATTCTATAAGTGAGGCTAAAATTGCAGCTGAAATAGCTGTTAAAGAAAAAGTAAGATTGGAACAGATTGCGCAACAAACTGAAGAGGATAAACCACAAGCTGGTGAGAAATATAAGGAAGTTGTGGGAGAGGATGGTCTTATCCCGGGATATTATCTAATTGCAAATGTTTTCGGAACAAAAA
>CAZYQR010000066.1:1918-10902 GCA_964649755.1 uncultured Maribacter sp.
CCCGGGATATTATCTAATTGCAAATGTTTTCGGAACAAAAATATATTTTGATACTTTTATGGCCAATCTTACTAAGAAAGGCCTACAACCTAAATCTTTCTTTAGAAGCAAGAATAAATACAACTACGTTTATTTGAAAAAATATGATACCATGGACGAGGCACGTAAAGCAAGAGATAGTAAACTCAATGGACGTTACGCAGATAACACGTGGATTTATAGGGTAAAGGTAAAATAAGACAGGAGACTTATTTTTTAATTTCTTTGTTGACTAACACCTCTAAATAAGCAACAGTATTCATAAGATATTTTCGGTCATTGGTAATAGTACTCATCGCAATAGCTCCTTGAAGCATAGTGTATAATTGTTTTGCAAACTGAAGTGGAGGTACAGGCAAATGTATTTCATTTTTATTCACACCATTCTCTAATACCAATGCAATCTTTCCTTCGATAACCTTAATTGTTTCGCTTGCCGCAGCTGCCAATTGCTTATTATTATGTTGGGCATCTACACCGACATTCAATACAGGACAACCTCCTATCTCTAAAGTGAAAATATCGTAATTGCGATAAAATTTAGTAAGTGAAAAAAGTTTTTCCAGAGAATCTCCCTCAACATTCAAACTCTCCTCTATAGCATTGAGCAATTTGTCAATACTGTATTCATAGGCCGCCAACGCTAAAGCTTCTTTATTTTCAAAATTGCCATAAAGGGCACCTTTGGTTAAGCCAGTAGCTTCTGTGAGGTCGCTCATGCTTGTGCCAACATAACCATGCTTATTAAAGACAGGGGCAACAGTTTCAATGATAAAAGCAGTTGTTCTTTCAGCTTTCGTTGTCATGGTACAGCTATTTTCTACGAATATAAAAAAACTATATACTGTATGGTATATATTGTTGATAAAAAAAAGGCCCTGACGGTACCGTCAGGGCCTTTTTTGTGATTTAAAATCATTAGTTCACCAATTCACTCTGGTTTCTAAATACCAGTTGGTCATCAAATGAATCAATTAATACAACGCTATCTGCTTTAATATTTCCAGCTAAAAGTTCTTTGGATAAATTATTCAACACTTCTTTTTGAATTACTCTTTTTATGGGTCTGGCACCATATTGTGGGTCATAACCTTTATTTGCAAGATGTGTAATGGCTTCATCTGTGGCATCAATGGTAATATGTTGTTTGCCCAACATTCTTTTCAACTGTTCCAATTGAAGCACTACAATCTTGGTTATATCATCTTTGCTCAATGGTGTGAACATGATGATATCATCAATCCTGTTAAGGAATTCAGGACGTATTGTTTTTCTCAACAAGCCAAGAACCTCTACTCGGGCGGCTTCCGAAGCACTATAGATATCTTTATTATCCTCAAACTTCTCTTGAATAATATGACTACCCATATTGCTCGTCATAATAATAATCGTATTCTTGAAATCAGCGACCCGACCTTTATTATCAGTTAATCTTCCTTCATCAAGAACTTGTAAGAGAATATTAAAAGTGTCAGGATGTGCTTTTTCAATTTCATCTAACAATACCACTGAATAAGGTCTTCTTCTGACCGCTTCTGTAAGCTGTCCGCCTTCATCATAGCCTACATATCCTGGAGGTGCGCCAACTAATCTACTAATCGAATGTCGTTCCTGATATTCACTCATATCTATCCTAGTCATGGCATTTTCATCATCGAATAAATAGGCGGCAAGAGTTTTGGCGAGTTCGGTTTTACCGACCCCTGTGGTACCCAAAAACAGGAATGACCCTATGGGTTTCTTTGCATCTTGGAGTCCGGCCCTGCTTCTTCGAATGGCATCGGAAACGGCCTGGATGGCTTCATCCTGTCCTACTACTCGTTTGTGGAGTACTTCTTCGAGTTTCAAAAGTTTTTCCCGTTCACTTTGCAACATTTTAGTAACAGGAATCCCAGTCCATTTGGCCACTACTTCAGCGATGTCTTCATTAGTCACTTCTTCCTTAATCAGCGTATCGCCCTTTTGCTGTTCCATTAATTCATTTTGCAAAATTTCCAACTTTTCTTGGGCCTCTTTTATTTTACCATACCGCAATTCCGCCACTTTACCATAATCACCGCTGCGTTCGGCACGCTCTGCCTCAAGTTTATAGTCCTCAATGTCGTGTTTTACCTTCTGAACGGAATCTACCACCGTTTTTTCACTTTCCCACTTAGCAAAAATCGCATTGCGCTTTTCCTTGAAATTGGCGAGGTCGGCGTTCAATGTTTTTAATTTAGCCTTATCATCTTCTCGCTTTATGGCCTCTATTTCAATCTCCAGCTGCATTATCTTTCTGTCAAGCACATCCAACTCTTCCGGTTTGGAATTGATTTCCATGCGGAGTTTAGATGCAGCTTCGTCCATTAGGTCAATGGCTTTGTCAGGTAAAAACCGATCCGTGATATAGCGTTGTGAAAGCTCTACGGCAGCAATTACTGCTTCGTCTTTAATACGAACTTTGTGATGTGCTTCGTATTTCTCTTTGATTCCCCTCAGGATTGAAATGGCACTTTCTGTATCAGGTTCATTTACCATTACCTTTTGAAATCTTCTTTCCAAGGCCTTATCTTTTTCAAAATACTTTTGGTATTCGTCTAATGTAGTTGCACCTATTGCTCTTAGTTCGCCTCTAGCAAGTGCAGGTTTAAGAATGTTTGCCGCATCCATGGCCCCTTGGCCACCTCCGGCTCCAACAAGTGTATGTATTTCATCTATGAAGAGAACTATATTTCCGTCCGATGAGGTAACTTCTTTGATGACCGCTTTTAGGCGCTCTTCAAATTCACCTTTATACTTTGCTCCTGCAATTAATGCACCCATATCCAAGGAATAAATAACTTTATCCTTTAAGTTGTCTGGAATATCGCCTTGTATAATTCTATGGGCTAGTCCTTCAGCTATAGCCGTTTTACCCACACCAGGTTCCCCCACAAGTATGGGATTGTTTTTGGTTCTTCTCGAAAGTATCTGAAGAATACGTCTAATTTCCTCATCACGACCTATAACAGGATCCAATTTACCGCTATCGGCCATCTTGTTTAGATTAATGGCGTATTTGTCCAGAGCGTTGTATGTTTCTTCAGCACTCTGCGATGTTACCTTACCGCCTTTACGAAGTTCTTCTATAGCAGCCTTGAGATGTTTCTCTGTGACTCCTTGGTCTTTTAGAATTTGGGCGATTTTACTTTTAGATTTAAATATGGCCAATAATAAATGCTCAATGGAAACGTATTCATCTTCCATTTTCTTCGCAATTATTCCGGCTTCGGTCAAACTTTTGCCAGCTTCTCGGGAAACCATGATTTCACCACCTGAAACTTTTGGGAAACTCTCTAATTCTTTTTCAAGAATCTGGTTTAAAAGATTGATATTGACATTCAGTTTCTTTAAAATAAAAGGAAGAACATTTTCGTCTACCTGTGCGATAGCCTTGAAAATGTGTTCATTTTCAATTTGTTGATGGCCCAATTCTTGCGCAATCTGTTGAGCAAGCTGAATGGCCTCTTGTGATTTTATCGTAAAATTATTCAAGTTCATATTAGCAGTATTTTCTAGTTATGGTTTACTTTTGATACTTCAATGTCAACAACCTTACCAAGCACATCAAGCAGACAAAATGTCGGTTGAAGTCAATATAAGTAGGACATTTCGGCAGTAGTAAGGAATTAACAAATACACGACTTAGAGATTAAAATTATAATATGGGATTATTCAATGACCTATTTGGTAAAACAAAAAATGAAACGAAGAAAGAGGAAAAGCAGGTGCCTTGGAAGCCTTTAGTTTCAGTTGATCAATTGGAAGAGATAGCAGTCAAGTCGAATACTAGAGCACAGCTTATATTCAAGCATTCAACGACATGTGGTATTAGTAGAATGGTATTGAATACGTTTAATGCCAACTATGATTATACCAAAGACGAATTTGACTTGTACTTTTTGGATTTACATAGCAATAGGGAGGTTTCCAATGAAACTGGTTATAAATTCCAAGTAATGCATCAGTCTCCTCAGTTTCTGGTTATTCGAAATGGAGTAGCAGTTGCCCATAGTTCACATGGGGGAATCAATGATATTGATTTGGCTAAATATCTATAAAAAAAGCCCTGACATTGCTGTCAGGGCTTTTTGTTAGTTGAATCTATGCTTGGTCAGAATTCCTTTTAATCGGCCTTTTAAATCTTCCCCTGCATCATAAACCATTTGTTCGTTTGTTGGGAACGGCACTGCCGCCAAGTTTAGCAATGAGACCAAATCATTGTCCAACGCCCTTTTATCGCCATTGTAGTTGGCATATACATGCTCAAATACAAATTCGCTAGATAAAGGATAAGAGTTTATTTTTTGCTTTGTTTCCAAATCTGAAAAACTCACCAAGCCTGTAACCTGTGCGGTTTTGAATTGTGTGAATTGATAAAAATTACATTTGACAGTTTTGAATTTATCAATTTTAATATCATTCCCTAAACTATCTTTTACTACGTTCCCGTCATTATCAAGAACATATTGATAACCATCTTTTACCTGCTTTTCTTTGATGACCTGCTTTTCATTCACTTGTTCAGGAGAAATATTAATATCCCTTAGTTCAACTTGCATGTCATAATCATATGAAATATAGGAAAGGTGATTTGTATGGTATTTCGTCCACTTATCTTCCAATCCAAAAGTGTTGAAGTTCAATAACTCTTCTTCTAATTTCACAGGAATGATTTTATCAGTGTTATTAACCATGCCAACCCTTACGTAATCCTGTCCCTTATCATAGGCTTCTTCCATTTTACTCTTGCTGTCAGAATATCCGGGATTAATTTCATTTAAGTAGATAAAATCATCGAAAGATTGTCGATAATCCTGCTTATTTGTTGCATTTTGAAGTAGATTCAGTGCATTATCATAAAGATAAGCAGAAAGCTCTTCTTTAGTTGTAATGATATCATTACTAAAGTTCTTAAAAGTAAATTCCGCATATCTATTTTCCTCGTGAACTTGTAAAGGCAGCAAAGGCTTAATAGTTTCTTGAATGCGATCTAGGTTTTTGTAACTTTTATAAATGGACTCAAGATTAGCAGAGTTGCCATCTTTTTTTAAATAGCCAATACGCTCCATTTCTCTTTCCGTGTTTTTTTGGAAAGCCTCCTCCAATAAAAGAACATAGGTTTGGTTGCCTTTTTTGTCTTTGTTGACAGACAACTTTTGCACGGCACTGTTAATGGCGTTCATGTAATTACCAGTGTTTACAGACTTTTGGGTTCTTTTTGCCCCACCACATGCTATAATAAAAAGTAAAATTCCGCTTAATAGTAAAACTCTTTTCATGACATTTAAATTTATCGTTTCATAGTACATTTTCAACACTCGTGCCAAAACTGTCTTTGTTGATAACGTAAAACGATAAACTATCGTATTGTCTCGATGAAAAAACCTTTTAAAGCGTTATTTTTTGGATTTGGATTCAAATACGGGAAGTAATTTAGTAGAGACCTCCCCAAAACCAATTCGCTGCCCCTTATCTTTAGAAAACCCCCGTATTACCACAGTGTCATTATCTTGAATGAACTTTCGCTCACTGCCATCGGTGAGGAGAACTGGTTTTGTGCCTTGCCAAGCCAATTCAAGCATTGACCCATAAGAATCAGGAGTTGGGCCAGAAATTGTTCCACTGCCCATCATATCACCACTATTTACTTTACAGCCATTTACCGTATGATGTGTTAATTGCTGGGCCATTGTCCAATACATATATTTGAAATTGGATTTTGAAACGGTTGTTGATACGCCTTTGTCAGTGACTATATCTAATTCTAATTGAATATCAAAACTGTGGTCACCCTTTTGAGTTAGATAAGGCAATGGTTCTGGGTCCTGTTTTGGGCCTTTGGTCCTAAATGGTTCCAGTGCATCTAAAGTTACTATCCATGGCGAGATGGAAGAAGCAAAACTCTTTGCTAAAAATGGACCTAACGGAACATATTCCCATTTTTGGATATCACGGGCACTCCAATCATTGAATAAAACCATCCCAAAAATATAATCTTCAGCTTCATTTATGGATACAGACTCTCCCATTGCATTGGCATCTGTGGTGATAAATGCCATTTCCAATTCAAAATCAACCAACCTTGAGGGGCCGTATACAGGATTTTCAGCTCCTTTGGGCATTGTTTGACCCATTGGTCTGTGAATGGGAACTCCACTGGGAATAATGGTAGAGCTTCTTCCGTGATAGCCAACCGGTATATGCAACCAATTGGGCATTAATGCATTCTCAGGGTCACGAAACATTGTGCCTACATTGGTTGCATGTTCGCGACTCGAATAAAAATCGGTATAATCACCTATTTGTACAGGCAGCTGCATTTCTATTTCATCCAGGGCGAATAGAATAATGCTCTTATGGGCTTCATTATCCTTTAATATTTCATTTTTGAGATCGAATACTTCACTGATTCGATTTCGTACGAGTCTCCATGTTTTTTTTCCGTCAGAAATAAAATCATTTAGGGTGTCTTGAAGAAAAATATCGTCAGTCAGAGAAATGCCTTCAAAATATCCTAATTGATGCATAGCCCCTAAATCAATAGCGGTATCTCCGATTCTTGTTCCTATAGTAATGATATCATCACGGGTCAAAAACACGCCGAATGGTATGTTTTGGATAGGAAAGTCTGTATTTTCAAGGGTATTGACCCAAGTTTTTATTGTTGGATCATTTGCAAGTATGGACATATTTTGATTGTTAATTTGTGTTTGATAAATTCCTGATCAAATATATTATTTTCTATTCATAACCAGTCGGCAATTTGTATTTTTACTCCTCATTTAACAGAACTTATACTATGCTACGTGACCAACTGATTTTTGATTTAATAGAGGCAGAAAAAGAAAGACAATTAAACGGAATTGAACTTATTGCATCAGAAAATTTTACAAGCCCACAGGTGATGGAAGCTGCCGGTTCGGTGCTCACCAATAAATATGCTGAGGGCTACCCGGGAAAAAGATACTATGGTGGATGTGAGATAGTTGATCAAGTGGAACAAATTGCTATTGATAGAGCTAAAGAACTTTTTGGTGCGGCCTACGCAAATGTTCAACCACACTCAGGTTCGCAGGCAAATGCTGCTGTTTACCATGCTTTTTTAAAGCCTGGGGATAAAATATTAGGGTTTGATCTTTCACATGGCGGTCATTTGACCCACGGTTCCCCAGTCAATTTTTCAGGGAAATTGTATAACCCAGTTTTCTATGGGGTTGAAGCGGAAACAGGAGTACTTAACTATGATAAAATTCAGGAAATTGCCGAAAAAGAAAGACCAAATTTGATTATTGCTGGAGCATCGGCCTATTCAAGGGATATGGATTTTGAGCGTTTTCGTGAAATTGCAGATAGTGTAGATGCAATTCTTATGGCAGATATAGCACATCCGGCTGGTTTAATTGCAAAAGGTATTATGAATGACCCAATACCTCATTGCCATGTTGTTACGACAACAACGCATAAAACATTACGTGGCCCAAGAGGCGGACTTATTCTTATGGGACAGGATTTTGCTAATCCTTTTGGAATCCGGTTGAAAAATGGCAACTTGAGAAAAATGTCAGGTCTTTTGGATTTGGCTGTTTTCCCTGGAAATCAAGGCGGGCCGTTGGAGCATATTATAGCGGCAAAAGCAATTGCTTTTGGTGAGGCCTTGACCGATGAATATTTAAATTATATGCTTCGGGTCAAGAAAAATGCTGCTGCTATGGCCGCTGCATTTGTAGCCAAGGATTATAATATCATTTCTGGAGGAACAGATAATCATATGATGTTGATCGATCTTCGAAATAAGAATATTACGGGTAAGGATGCTGAAAAAGTATTGGTAAAGGCCGATATTACTGCCAATAAGAATATGGTTCCTTTTGATGACAAATCTCCTTTTATAACTTCAGGGATTAGATTCGGTACAGCTGCCATTACAACAAGAGGGTTAAATGAGAAAGAAATGGAAACGATTGTCGACTTGGTCGATAGGGTATTGTGCAATCCTGAAAATGAGGAAGTTATTTCAAAGGTTAGGGGAGAGGTGAATGCATTAATGCAAGGAAGAGCTTTATTTAATGCTTGATTTCAAGTAATCATTGATTTAACATATAAAGATCTTCATATAAAAAGGTCGATTTTTGTACATCATAAATTACAGCATCAATTTCTGACTCAAAATATATGGCCCAAAAACTATTATAGTTTTGGGTCTTTTTTGAATTGAACATGTTCAATTCACATTGCATCAGATTTTCTACGAAAACCGCAACAAATATTTCATAAGGCACTTCTGAATATCCCTTAGTATAATGCACATAATGCATACCTAATTCACGCAAGATATAGTCTAATTGTTCTCCTATACTCTGATTGTAGATCTTATCGATGATTACTGTGGTATCCTTCAATGTTATTGAAAACTCATCAACATCAATCTGAATACCATTAATGCTTTCCAACGTATTGATTTCATTGGAAAGTGAATATTTAGACTGATTAAAAGTCCCCCAATTCCCTGTATCATGTTGATGGATTAATTCCCATAAGGTCAAGTCACAATTCAGCTCAATCACTAAATTGATTTTTTTGCAATTTGATGCATTCTCTCTTATCGAAATCTTGGAAAAGAAATGTTTCTCTAGGGTTTTAACAAAGGTATTCAACCCGCTGAAGGAAGCATTTTTAAAATTCCGTGTCCCTAGGTTATGATTGAAATCTTCTGGATTTAAACGCATAAAATTAAAAAATGGATTGGACTTAACCATAAAGTTAAGATTACGGTTTGAGAAGTGCACTTAGTAAAACCTTATAAAAACTATGGTTTTACTAGAGATACAATAATATTATTTCTAAAATACTGATAATCAATATTTTAGAAATAAAAAATATAGAAAAACCCCAAGTTTTATATGAAACCTCGTTTTCTTGCCTCC
>CAZYQR010000067.1:0-10831 GCA_964649755.1 uncultured Maribacter sp.
TTTACTATTTCTTTTTTCATAAAACGATCACTCCAAATTATATTATACACAGTTTTGGATGATGGCATATGTCCAAACGCAACCTTTTAACAAATACTACATCTTACATTAAACGGCATATACTAACTCTATATATAAACCATCTGTTTTAGGACGATGGGCATCGGTGGTCATTTCCCTTTTTTGCATTTTATAAGAATGCTATGAAAAAGAAAAAACGGGGTGACCAATTAAGAGTCTTGAAATTTCAAGACTCTTTTTTATGCAGTACATTCAGATTTCAAATCGCTAAGACATACATGGTAATGGTTTAGTCGATAATTTTCCTATAAAACGTATCTTTGCAGTCCAAAAATAAAGTGCTTGTATTTATGACAAGAAATGGACAGATTGAACTAATGGCACCAGCAGGGAATTTCGAGTCCCTACAAGCGGCTATTGTTAATGGAGCAGATTCAGTATACTTTGGTGTTGAGCAACTTAACATGCGGGCAAGGGCAAGTATTAACTTCACCTTGGAAGATTTGCCAAAGATTGCGCAGCGATGTAATAAAAGAAACATTCGGACTTACCTTACCCTAAACACGATTATTTACGATCATGACCTGTCAATAATCAAGACAGTTTTGGATACAGCCAAAGAAGTTGGAATTACAGCTGTAATTGCCATGGACCAAGCGGTTATTGCTTATGCAAGGCAAATTAATATGGAGGTGCATATTTCGACCCAAATAAACATCACCAATATAGAAGCGGTAAAGTTTTATTCGCTTTTTGCAGATACCGTAGTATTAAGCCGTGAATTGAGCTTGCGTCAAATCAGGAATATTTGTAACCAAATACAAAAGGAAGGTATAAAAGGACCATCGGGCAATTTAATTGAAGTTGAGGTTTTTGGTCATGGTGCTTTGTGTATGGCGGTTTCAGGCAAATGCTACCTGAGCCTACACTCCCATAATTCATCAGCAAATAGAGGTGCCTGCAAACAAAATTGTCGCAAAAAATATACGGTCATCGACCAAGAGAGCGGTTTCGAAATAGAGCTTGACAATGAGTATATGATGTCGCCCAAAGATTTATGCACCCTTGATTTTTTGGACCAGATAATTGATACCGGGGTTAAGGTTTTAAAAATTGAAGGTAGAGGTAGGGCACCCGAATATGTCGCAACAGTAATCAAAACATATAGAGAAGCGATTGATGCTCAAGCTGATGGAACTTTTTCACAGGGTAAAGTTGCTTTGTGGATGAAAGAACTTAATAAGGTATATAACAGGGGTTTTTGGGGCGGATATTATTTGGGACAAAAACTTGGGGAATGGAGTGATGGCCCTGGTACCCAGGCATCTCAAAAGAAATTATATGTCGGCAAGGGGGTCCATTACTATCCTAGACCAGGTATTGCAGAATTTAAGATTGAAGCGTTCGATATAAAAGTTGGCGATACTTTACTCATTACCGGCCCTACTACTGGAGTTAAAGAAATTGAATTGGGAGAGATGATGGTTGATGATATTCTTGCACCAATGGCAGAAAAGGGCAATAATTGCACTTTCCCTACAGGCTTTAAAATCAGGCCTTCAGATAAACTTTATAAAATTGTAAGGGAATAATGGTGGTAGTAACCTTGCAACGTAAAAAATGCATTGGTTGCAATTATTGTGTTGAACTGGCTCCTGGGCAATTTCAAATGTCCAAAAAAGATGGTAAATGTGTGCTTTTACGATCTTCGGAGAAAAAAGGTTTTTTTACGATTAAATCGCATGATCATAGTTTTTTTGAACCATGTAAACAAGCGCAGCTTGCCTGTCCGGTTAAAATTATCACTACAAAAATAGTCTAGGATTATTTTATCTTTGCGGCTTAAACTATTCTTTAACTTAACGATTGGTATAGCATGCAACTGTACAATACATTAAGTGCAAAGGAAAGGGAAACTCTTATAGAAGAGGCTGGGCAAGAACGCCTGACCATTTCCTTTTATCAATATGCACAATTAGGAAACCCTGTGGTTTTCAGAAATCATTTGTTCATTCACTGGAACGATTTGGATGTTTTGGGCCGTATTTACGTGGCGAATGAGGGTATAAACGCACAATTATCCGTTCCAGCTGAAAATTTTGAAGCTTTTAAAAAACATTTGGATAGCATAACTTTTTTAAAAGATGTGCGATTGAATATTGCCATCGAACAAGACAACAAGTCTTTCCTGAAACTAAAGGTAAAAGTCAGAAAGAAGATTTTGGCTGATGGTCTCAATGATGCAACTTTTGACGTGACCAATAAAGGAATACATGTAAATGCGGAAAAATTCAATGAACTAATTGAAGACCCCAATACGATTTTGGTCGATATGCGAAACCATTATGAAAGTGAAATAGGACATTTTAAAAATGCCATTACTCCAGATGTTGATACCTTTCGAGATTCTTTGGATATTATTCAAAAAGACCTCGAGGAATTCAAAGAAGATAAAAAATTAGTTATGTATTGCACAGGTGGTATTCGTTGCGAAAAGGCCAGTGCCTATTATAAACATCAAGGCTTTAAGAATGTTTACCAGTTAGAAGGTGGGATTATTGAATATGCAAGGCAAGCCAAAGACCAAGATTTAGAGAATAAGTTTATTGGTAAGAATTTTGTTTTTGACCACCGTAGAGGTGAGCGTATTTCCACTGATGTAATTGCCCAATGTCACCAATGCGGACAAGCTTGCGATAACCATGTAAACTGTGCCAATGAAGCATGTCATTTACTGTTCATTCAATGTGAGGAATGTGCCGAAAAAATGACCGATTGTTGTTCAGATGAATGTAAAGAAATACATGCGTTGCCTTTTATAGAACAAAAGACACTTCGGAAAGGTAAAACGGTAAGCAATAAAATCTTTAAAAAAGGGCGCTCAGAGGTATTGAAGTTTAAAAAGTAGAAAACTGTAAACGACGGTATTTTTTCAATTGCTAAGGCGTGCTTTACTTCTGCAACAAATTATACTATCTTTACATTTAAGATTAATATGAACCTTTTTTGGGAAGAATGTTTGGTTTTTCTCAAATCAAGATACAAAATATGGGTTGTAACAGTTGTTCAACCGGTAAGGATGGACAACCAAAAGGGTGCAAGAACAATGGTACTTGTGGCACTGATGGTTGTAATAAATTAACGGTATTTGATTGGCTTTCCAACATGTCACTTCCAAGTGGGGAAAAACCGTTTGACATTGTTGAAGTCCGATTTAAAAATAGCAGAAAAGAATTCTTCAGAAATACAGAAAACCTATCAATATCTATAGGCGACATTGTGGCTACGCAAGCGCAGTCTGGTCACGATATTGGCATGATCACATTAACAGGGGAACTTGTTAAAGTGCAAATGAAAAAGAAAAAGGCTGATTCCAACGCTGATGAAATTCTGAAATTATATCGAAAGGCTAGCCAAAAAGACATTGATATTTGGCAGAAGGTAAGGGATAGGGAAGAGGAAATAAAAAAACGTGCCCGAGAAATAGCAATTATCCTAAAATTACAGATGAAAATCTCTGATGTTGAATTTCAAGGTGACGGTTCTAAGGCCACTTTTTATTATACGGCAGAAGAACGGGTTGATTTTCGTCAATTGATCAAGGATATGGCCAAGGCCTTTGGAATTCGAATTGAAATGCGTCAAATTGGGTATCGACAAGAAGCACAGCGATTGGGTGGTATTGGATCCTGTGGACGGGAATTATGTTGTTCTACTTGGTTAACAGACTTTAGGTCGGTAAGCACGTCGGCAGCTCGTTACCAGCAACTTTCATTGAATCCTCAGAAATTGGCAGGACAATGTGGCAAATTAAAATGTTGTCTTAATTATGAACTCGATTTATATCTTGAAGCATTAAAGGATTTTCCTCCGCAGGACACAAAATTGTTTACAGAAAAGGGAATGGCGTTCTGCCAAAAGTCCGATATTTTCAAATCCAAATTATGGTTTTCCTATAAAGATGAACCAGCTAATTGGCATATACTATCAAAGGAACAAGTAATAGAGATTATTGCTAAAAACAAGAAGAAGGAGAAAGTGGCCAGTTTAGAGGAATATGCTGTTGACAATATAGTTGAAGACAAAGTAGTTTTCGAAAATGTTGTAGGCCAGGATAGTCTTACACGTTTTGATAGACCTAAACGACGAAACAACAGAAATAAGAACAAGAATAGAAGAACCAACAATAGAAAAAGACGTCAAAAAAATGCTTAGGGTATTATTGTCATTTGTCGTCATTGTCTCCGTAGTCTCCTGTGATGACTCCATTGTAAAAACAGATTTTAAGGCAACAAATAATGGTTCTTGGAACAAGGACAGCAGTGTCGAATTTAGTTTTTCTGAGTTAGATACAATCCAGAAACACCATATGTATATTAATCTTCGAAACGATAACACTTTCCCTTACAGCAACCTATTTTTAATAGCGGAATTAGAATATCCCAACGATGAAATAGTTACCGATACATTGGAATTTATGATGGCTCAACCAGACGGTACATGGCTTGGCAAAGGGTATGGCAGCATTAAGGAAAATAAATTGTGGTATAAAGAAAACATCGTTTTTCCTTCTTCTGGCGTATATACTTTACGATTATCCCATGCCATGCGCAAAAATGGCAATATAGATGGGATTGTTAATTTGGAAGGCATTACGGATGTCGGATATGAAATTGTAAAAAGTAATGACTAAACGAATGGTAAAGGCCAAAAAGAAAAATAAGAAAACTGGCTTTTTTAGGTTTATTAAGTGGTTTTGGATATTATTCGCAACAGGAGTTCTTTCTGCGATATTGATATTTCTCTTTGCTTCTTGGGGTGTTTTTGGAGAACTGCCTCTTTATGAACATCTTGAAAATCCGAAAACAAACTTGGCTTCAGAGATTTTTTCTTCAGATGATATAACGTTAGGTAAGTTTTATTTGGATGATAATCGCACACCTGTCAAGTATGATGACTTACCTGAAAATTTGGTACATGCCTTGATTGCAACAGAGGACGCGCGTTTTTATGAACATTCAGGGATTGATGCTATAGGTACGTTGAGGGCTGTTGCATACTTGGGCAAAAAAGGTGGTGCAAGCACGATTTCCCAGCAATTGGCGCGACAGTTATTTATTGGAGCACGGGAAAAGGAAAAAAAGACCCAGGCAATTTTGCAAAAAATAAAGGAATGGGTTTTGGCGACTCGATTAGAAACACAATACACTAAAGAGGAAATCATTGCCATGTATTTAAACATCTATGATTTCGGTTATGCAGCCGATGGTATACGGTCAGCTTCCAAAATATATTTTGGAAAAGAACCTATCAATCTTAAAATTGAAGAATCGGCTATGTTGGTCGGTATGTTAAAGAATTCATCCTATTACAATCCATTAAGACGAGAAGAATTGGTATTTAATAGGAGAAATACGGTTTTGGCACAAATGGCCAAATACGATTTTATCACTGAGGCTCAAAAAGATTCGCTCCAGTCCTTGAAGATGGATGTGAATTTTAATCCTGAGAATCATAGAGAAGGCCTTGCCACTTATTTTAGGATGTATTTACAGGGTTTCATGAATAAATGGATTAAGAAGAGCCCTAAACCAGCTATTGAAGGAGAGCGTGATAAGTGGAGTCTTTACCTAGATGGATTAAAAATATATACCACCATAGATTCCCGCATGCAATTGAACGCCGAGGAGGCAGTTCAGGAGCATATGGAAAAATTACAAGCTGAATTTTTTCATCAAAATACGCCTGAACGTAATAGGACAGCACCCTTTCTAGATTTGGAGAAAGAGGAAATGGATAATATCATGGAACGCGCCATGAAGAGTACTGACCGTTGGCGTGAAATGAAAAAGCAAGGCAAATCAGAAAAGGATATTCGTAGTTCTTTTACAAAAAAGACGGAGATGACGGTGTTCGATTGGAAGAGCGAAACCCATCAGAAAGACACTATCATGACTCCACTGGATTCCATCAGGTATTATAAGACTTTCCTAAGAACTGCAATGATGTCAATGGAGCCGCAAACCGGCCATGTAAAGGCTTGGGTTGGTGGCGTTGATTATAGACACTTTCAATATGATAATGTGTATCAAGGTGCTCGCCAAGCAGGATCTACTTTTAAACCGTTTATTTACGCTGCCGCCATTGATCAATTAAGATTATCACCTTGCTATGAGTTGCCAGATACGCAATATTGTATTGAAGCTGGAAAGCATGGTAATACTGAGGCTTGGTGCCCTAAAAACTCAACTGGCAAGTATTCGGGAAATATGTATACGCTGAAAAAGGGATTGGCCAATTCCAAAAATTCTATTACAGCACAGTTAATAGATATGGTCGGTCCAAAATCAGTGGTTTCTATAGTAAAAAACTTAGGATTTACAAGAGAGATTCTAGAAGTGCCCTCTATAGCATTAGGAACGGAAGATGTTAATGTATATGAAATGGTGGGCGCCTATGGTACCTTTGTAAACCAAGGGGTTTATGTGAAGCCTGTTATGGTAACTAGAATAGAAGACAAGAATGGTACCGTATTGTATGAATATGTTCCTGAGACCAAGGATGTATTGAGTAAGGAAGTATCTTATGCCATGGTAAACCTAATGGAAGGAGTTACCCAAGGAGGTTCTGGTACGCGTCTAAGAACTACAGGGGTCAATAAATGGAAAAAGGAATATGATGAAATATTAACGGGATATCCTTACGAATTTAAAAATCCGATAGCTGGGAAAACGGGTACCACGCAAAATAATAGTGATGGTTGGTTTATGGGAATGGTTCCTAATTTAGTTACTGGTGTTTGGGTAGGTGGCGAAAACCGTTCTGTACATTTTAAGACTATTACTTATGGTCAAGGAGCTTCAATGGCCCTTCCAATTTGGGGACTTTACATGAAAAAGAACTATGAGAATAAGGAGTTGGGAGTTTCTGATGGGGAATTCCCTGAACCTGAAGATATGACTATTGAATTAGACTGTACTAAACCGGTCGAAGATCCAAATGAACCAAAGGATATTGATGATGATTTAGAGGATTTGGATTTCTAATTGGCAAGTTTTTTGACCATGGAACAGTATGCGAATGCCCTTACTTTTAATTTAAAGCTAAGGGCATTCTCTTTTTAAAATCTTAGCTTAGTAAACCATGGAATTGATGTTTAATTCAAGAATATTTATATATGATTCGTAAAACCGTAGACAATGTTCTAAAGGCATTACTAGGGGTAAAAGATGGTATGACCTTTATGTTAGGAGGTTTTGGTCTTTGTGGTATCCCAGAGAATGGGATAGCCGAATTGGTGCGATTGGGAATTACTGATATTTCATGTATTTCAAACAACGCTTGCGTTGATGATTTTGGATTGGGACTATTGTTGCAAAAACATCAAATCAGAAAGATGACATCTTCTTATGTTGGCGAAAACGTGGAGTTTGAACGTCAATTGCTAAGCGGGGAATTAGAAGTTGAGCTTACTCCTCAAGGAACTTTGGCCGAAAAATACAGGGCAGCGCAAGCAGGGTTTCCTGCCTTTTATACGCCTGCTGGTTTTGGCACGGAAGTCGCAGAGGGTAAGGAAACGAGGGATTTCAATGGCAAAATGTATGTTTTGGAAAAGGCTTATGAAGCAGACTTTGCTTTTGTAAAGGCATGGAAAGGTGACGAAGCGGGCAACCTTATTTTCAAAGGCACCGCCCGTAACTTTAATCCGTGCATGTGTGGGGCGGCAAAGATTACCGTTGCTGAGGTCGAGGAATTATTACCCGCTGGATCTTTGGATCCGAATGAAATTCATGTACCAGGAATATTCGTGCAACGCATCTTTCAGGGAGAACATTATGAGAAACGAATTGAACAACGAACCGTAAGAACAAGAGACTAATGTTAGATAAAAACGGTATCGCAAAACGAATTGCAAAAGAAGTTAAAGATGGGTATTATGTAAACCTGGGTATTGGTATTCCCACATTAGTTGCAAATTTTGTTCGGGAAGATATTAGTGTAGAATTCCAAAGTGAAAATGGTGTATTAGGCATGGGTCCTTTTCCGTTTGAAGGAGAAGAAGATGCAGATATCATCAATGCAGGTAAACAGACGATTACTGCCTTGCCTGGAGCTTCATTCTTTGATTCGGCCATGAGTTTTGCGATGATTCGCGGTAAGCATGTTGACCTTACCATTTTAGGGGCCATGGAAGTATCTGAAAATGGGGATATCGCCAATTGGAAAATCCCAGGTAAAATGGTAAAGGGAATGGGCGGTGCGATGGACTTGGTGGCTTCTGCAGAAAACATTATTGTAGCAATGATGCATACGAATAGGGTTGGTGAATCCAAACTATTGAAAAAATGTAGGTTACCCTTGACAGGAGTTGGCTGTGTTAAAAAGATAGTGACAAACCTTGCTGTTCTTGAAGTGACGCATGCAGGATTCAAACTTTTGGAAAGAGCTCCTGGGGTATCTGTTGATAGCATAAAAAATGCAACAAGGGGTACTTTGATAGTTGATGGGGACATTCCTGAAATGCAAGTTTAAGTCTAAATATTATGTTGTTCATCGATGAAATTCACCTTTCAATTTTTTCACAACATTTTAAGCATCCTTCACAACAATAATTTAGAGAACACCTTCGTTTTATACTAAATTTACAGTGTATTAAGAGTTAAACCCCAAATCTAACCTACAAACTTATTCATTATGGAAGCCCAAATTAACCACGCCCCGATTGAAAAAGAAATACAAGTCTATAAGAATGATTTTTTCAGTGGAGTTGTTTTATTAACCAAAAAATTATTTATGCTTTAATCATTTTAGTATAAAAACTGTAACAGAGCCACGTACACAACGTGGCTCTTTTTTTTGTTTATTTTTATGGAATAGTAACAACTAAATGCAACTAACTTTTAAAAAGTGTTCCGTAAGTGATTTGGACCAACTTGTCCAAATATCCAAAGCTACCTTTATTGATGCCTTTGAAGCAGATAACAGCACAGATGATTTTAAAGTGTATATAGACTTTGCCTTTAACAAATCTAAACTTACCGAAGAGTTAGAAAATCCGTTTACAACCTTTTATTTCGTTTATGCAGACAATGACCTTGTTGGATATTTTAAGTTAAACGAAAACGACGCACAATCTGATTTAAAAGGAGTAGATTCTCTGGAACTCGAGCGAATTTATGTTGTTCCCGAATTTCAGGGCAAAGGTATAGGGAATAGCATGTTGCAGCAAGTGAAAGAACTGGCTTCTAAAACGACAAAGACTTTTCTTTGGTTAGGTGTATGGGAACACAACAAAGCAGCAATAAAATTCTATGAAATAAACGATTTTTCAAAGTTTGGAAAGCACCCCTATTACATTGGAAAAGACAAGCAAATGGATTGGCTAATGCGATTTGATTTGATTAACTTCAGCAAAGATTAAATCCAATTATAATATGCGTTCTATTCAGTTACTTTTCATAATCCTATTAAGCTGCTCTTTCTTAGTTGCCCAAGACAACTACTATTTTCCAGAGCGGAATGCCGAGTGGGCAAAAAAACCATCCGCGGAGTTTAAAATCAATTCCAACAAACTATTAGAAGCAGTTGATTTTGCAAAGAATAATGAATATTCTGGTTCACGGGATTTAAGGATAGCCATCTTAAAAGGATTCGAAAGAGAGCCTTTTCATGAAATATTAGGACCAACCAAGAAAAGAGGAGGGCCAGCTGGGATAATTCTTAAAAAAGGATATATAATCGCCAAATGGGGAGATACAAAACGGGTTGATATGACCTTTAGTGTTACCAAAAGTTTCTTGTCTACTATTGCTGGATTGGCAGAGGACAATTCCCTAATTGTTAGCACCAAGGATAAGGTCGGGCAATATATTTGGGACGGGACATTTGGCGGTGAGCATAATGGTAAAATCACTTGGGAACATTTATTACAACAAAATTCAGATTGGTCTGGTGAACTTTGGGGTGGTAAGGATTGGGCAGATAGGCCACCCAAAGAAGGAGGCGTTGACGATTGGAAATTTCGAAAGCTAAATGAACCAGGAACGATAATGGAATACAATGATGTACGGGTAAATGTTTTGGCATATTCATTGACCCATATTTGGCGCAAACCTTTACCTATGGTTTTGAAAGAACAACTCATGGATAAAATCGGGGCATCTACCACTTGGCGTTGGCATGGTTATGAGCATGCCTGGACAGAAGTTGACGGTCTTCAAATGAAATCGGTGACTGGTGGTGGGCATTCAGGTGCTGGAATTTTTATAAGCACAGAAGATATGGCCCGTTTTGGACTTCTATTTCTGAACAACGGGAAATGGCTGGACCAGCAAATCATTAGTGAAGATTGGATTAAAAAGGCTATTGAACCATCAACACCGAACGTGAATTATGGTTATATGTGGTGGTTGAATAAAAAAGGAAACCGGCATTGGGAAGGATTGTCAGAAAATATATTTTATGCAGCAGGATTCGGGGGCAATTTTATAATCATAGATCAAAAAAACGATTTGGTGGTTGTTACACGCTGGCTAGAGCCAAATAAAATCGAGGAGTTTATGACCAAGTTAAATGCTTCCTTAAATTAGAGTTTGTTCAAAATTTCAGTGGCCTTTTCAAGTGTTTCTTGGGTTTTGGCAAAACAAAAGCGCAATACCTTATTATCTCTTTCCTCAACATTGAAAACAGAAATGGGAATAGATGCCAATTGATAATCAATAATCAGTCTATTTACAAAATCAACATCACTTTCATTGGTTATGTCTGAATACCCCAGCAATTGAAAATAAGTTCCTTGAGAAGGAATTAT
>CAZYQR010000068.1:0-10754 GCA_964649755.1 uncultured Maribacter sp.
TTGGTATGGTAGGTACCACCGTAAATAGGCTTACCGTTTGGTAATACAATAACGTTCAGGGGCCAACCTCCGTTGCCCGACATTAATTGAACCGCGGTCATGTAAACTTGATCAACATCTGGCCGTTCTTCACGATCTACTTTAACGCTAATGAAATCCTTATTCATGATTTCCGCCACTTTTTCATCCTCAAACGTCTCTTCTTCCATAACATGGCACCAGTGACAAGAGGAATAGCCGATACTTATGATCACCAATTTATCATCCTTTGTGGCTTCCTCGAACACTTTATCGCTCCATGGTTTCCAGTTTACGGGATTATGGGCATGTTGCAATAAGTATGGACTGGATTCTTTGATTAACTCATTGGTGAAAATTGGATCTTCAATCTGGGCGGTGTTATTCTTGCAGGCCATAAAAAACAAAAAGCAAAAGAGGATAAAACTATAGGAGCTGGTCTTTAATTTAAATCTTTGAATCATAATCAATACTATAATTGGATGCCAAATTACAACAGGATGTTGAATGTTTTAGTTAAAATAAACCTTAAAACTATAAAAGTTTTATTGGGATTGAGTGTGATATTCATATAAAAATGGAAGTAAAAGCAAATTCATGGACCTTTAAATAATTATATTCTTCCATAGCCTCCGTATTAAGGATTAATGAAAGGACGACTACGGTAATAAATAATGGATATACTTATGGGTAAAAGCAATAGGGAATGCGAACCTTATTTTAAAGCAACTTCCAGAATTGCCCGACGCCAAGGAGTTTGGATAACGAAAAAGGTCCATTTTTATAATGGACCTGTGCATCGTTACATAATAATCTTAAAATAAATAGGGAGATAATATTTGGGTAATTTTCCGATTTAATTGGTCTAAATGATACCAATTGCGGCCAATAATAGACCACCAACAACGGCTAGCAAAATAGCGACTAAAATCACTACCATAATGCCTAAAAAGCCATTGAGTACTTTAGTGCCAAAAGTAATTTCCTGCTCCATAATTATATTTATTTATACTCCAATGTAGGAAATTGTTGCCAAAAAATCATCGATTTTCATGATTATTTCGACTAAATACCTATTGTTTAGTATGTTCTGCAGTTGTATAGCAAAATAAATCGTTGAACAGAATAGTAGCTGTTATTGGGATTTAGATTTACGTCCACTGAGTTTATCACTCAATTCTTCTAAAGAAATTCCTTTGGTCTCAGGCATCATGAACAGCACGAAAAGCAATTGCAATACCATCATTCCTGCAAAGAACATAAAGATAGGCCAAGGATTGTCTTTAAATATTCCTTTATCCGAATCTAAGAAAATAGGTGTAATTAAAGTAATAATGGCGGCAAAAATCCAGTGTGTTCCTGTACCCCAAGATTGGCCAAATGCCCTCACTTTATTAGGAAAAATCTCAGAAATGAATACCCATATAACTGCTCCTTGACCTATGGCATGTGAGGCAATGAACACAAGGATGAACGTCAAAAGTAACACAGAACTGGCCCCAGTGTAAAAACACCAACCTACCATTCCAAGACTTATAATGTATCCTATAGAGCCAATTTTCATAAGTTGTTTTCTTCCTAATTTATCAATCAACCAAACTCCCACAAAAGTAAAAATGAGATTTACGATTCCTATGGATATTGAACTAAATAAGGATTCTTGGGCTGCGAGTCCCGCTCTTTCCAAAATTTCCGGGGCGTAGTACAACACAAAATTGATACCTGAAAGTTGATTGAAAAAAGCAATTAAGAACGCCAATATCAAGGGTGTTTTATAATTGCCTGAAAACAATTTTTCCTTTACTGCATTAACAGGATTATGAGCCTTAATATCAGCAAGTTTTTCGTGGGCTTGGGCATCAGTATAGATGAGCTTTAAGGTGGCCAATGCTCCTTCATCATCCCCTTTTTGAAGGACCAACCATCTTGGACTATTGGGAATACTGACAACCAAAAGGGTATATATTAGTGCTGGTATAGCTTCAACCCCAAGCATCCATCTCCAGTCACTATCACCGCCAAACCCTTGCAATAGATAATTGCTGATAAAAGCAATGAGAATACCTAATACCAAATTAAATTGGTACATACCACCCAATTTACCTCTGTTTTCTGGTGATGATATCTCAGAAATATAAATAGGCGCCGCAACTGAGGATGCCCCTACACCTAAACCACCAATAAATCTAAAAAAAGAAAACATATAAGGATCTGTGGCAATTCCGGAGCCCAAAGCGGAAGCCGCGTATAAAATACCAATCCAAAAAAGGGTTTTCTTTCTGCCAAATCGATCACAAGGAATACCACCGAGGAGAGAGCCTACAACTGTACCCCATAGGGCCATTGACATAATGAATGTTCCATGAAACCAAGGTGAAGTGTCCCAAAGTTCTTTGATGGGTAAGTTAGCTCCACTGATAACTACGGTATCAAAGCCAAATAAAAAGCCAGATAATGCAGCGGTTAAGGAAATTCGAAAAAGTTTGGAATTCATGGTTTCAGTTTGTTGGTTGTGGTAAAGCTAATAAAAATTACCCAACCAAAAACACCTACATTTTGAGCATTGCCACTTTTGGTTTTAGGGTATCTAAATCCTTAGACTTCTTTCGTTTTTTTAATATACTATCACGAGAGCGTTCTTTAGGTTGGGGATAGACTTTTTTTGGAGTCAACCTTGGTCTTTGGTGCTCCTCTGCTGAAGGGATGCTATTTTCTTGTTTTGGCGAATTTTCTTCTTTCGTTTGGGTATCCCTGCAAGAAAAAATAATTAGGCAAAACAATACCAATGGCACAAAAATTTGGGGCAATTTCATAGTGGCTTAATATTCGTATCATAATAATCTACGAATTTGCTTCATGATTTGGACGCTTGCACCTTTATTTTCTTTAACGTAATTAGCGTTTATAACTCCTGTATTTTTTAAATATTCTGGATTATCAAGAAGATCATCTAAAGTAGTTGTGAATTCATCATAGTCCTTAGTAATTAAAATACCTTTTTTTTCTACCAACTTTTCAGCTTCATTAAAACCTTTGTAATCAGGACCAATAATTATTGGAATTCCGAAAACAGCTGGTTCCAAAGTATTGTGCAATCCGGTTGCAAAAGCCCCACCTACATAGGCAATATCAGCATAGCTATATATTTTGGTCAAAAGGCCTATGGTATTAATGATGAGAACTTCGTATGATGGTATGTCATTATGCCCAATTTCAGTATAAAGAACAACTTTTTTTGAGATTGATTTTTTCAAGGATTGAATGTGCTCGGTTTTGATATTGTGTGGGGCAAGTACGAATTTTAGATGCTTTTGTGTTTCATTGATAAATTTAACGATGATTTCTTCATCTTCTGGCCATGTACTTCCTGCCACAAAACAGGTTTCATTTCCTTGGAAATGCTCCATGAAACTAAGATTGTTATCCTCTTCCAAAATTTCGGAAACCCTATCAAATCTTGTATCTCCACTCAGGGTAACATTATTTAGTTTGATGCTTTTTAGAAGTGTTACTGAATTTTCATCCTGAACAAAGAAATGGGTAAAAGCATGAAGTGTCTTTCGCATAATACCTCCATACCATTTAAAAAAAACCTGTTCTTTTCTGAAAATTGCTGAAATCAAAAGGATTGGGACTTGTTTCTTTTTTAGTTCTTCAACGTAGTTGGGCCAAATCTCATATTTAACAAAAATAGCCAGTACTGGATTAACTGTTTCAATGAAACGTTTTGCATTTTTTCGAGTATCCAAGGGTAGATAAACCACAGCATCGGCCACATCAGTATTTTTTTTGACCTCGTAGCCTGAAGGCGAAAAAAAAGTAATTAATATTTTGTAGTTAGGATATGTGGCTTTAAGTTTTTCAATTACCGGTAAGCCCTGTTCAAATTCGCCTAAAGAGGCAGCATGTATCCAGATGACTTTATTTTCTTTTTGAATTTTATTTTTTAAAATTGAAAAAGTCTGACTTCTACCTTGAACGAAAAGCTTGATTTTGGAGTGAAAAAGAGCCACTATTTTTAAGTGGAACCATGTGATATGTACGATGAGATTATAGATAAAATTCACTTGGTTATCGTTTGTCGCTAAAATACGTTTCTTTCGAGAATAGTTCCTTATTTTTGCAATTATACTATTCTAATTCTTACAGATGCGTAAAATACAAATGGTAGACCTAAACGGTCAATACCAATCTATCAAAGAGCAAATAAATTCATCGATAGCGAATATTCTCGAAACCTCAGCCTTTATTAATGGCCCGGAAGTGCATGCCTTTCAAAAAGAGTTGGAAGAGTATTTAGGGGTGAAGCATGTTATTCCCTGTGCCAATGGTACTGATGCCCTACAGATTGCAATGATGGGTTTGGGATTGCAACCCGGTGATGAGGTCATAACGGCAGATTTTACTTTTGCGGCAACTGTTGAAGTCATAGCACTTTTACAGTTAACCCCTGTACTGGTAGATGTTGAGGAAGATACATTTAACATTGATGTTTCCGCAATTGAAAAGGCCATTACACCAAAAACGAAGGCTATTGTACCGGTACACTTATTTGGTCAATGTGCGAATATGGATGCTATAATGGCCTTGGCCGAAAAGCATAATTTATTCGTGATTGAGGATAATGCCCAAGCTATCGGTGCAAACTATACAGGAGAAAAGGGCAAAAAGCAAAAAGCAGGGACTATAGGTCATTTAGGTTCCACTTCATTTTTCCCATCAAAAAACTTAGGGTGTTATGGTGATGGCGGAGCCATTTTTACGAATGACGATACTTTGGCCCATACGATAAGAGGTATCGTTAACCATGGTATGTATGAAAGATACCATCATGACGTTGTTGGGGTAAATTCTAGATTGGATTCAATACAGGCGGCTGTACTAAGGGCCAAGTTACCGCTGTTAGATGGTTATTGCAATGCAAGAAGAGAGGCAGCCAGAAAATATACTAAGGCTTTTAAAGGGCAAGATAATATAGTGGTACCGGTGACTGTGAATAATTGTGAAGGCATTTGTGATACCTGCGATTGCCATGTTTTTCATCAATATACACTTAGGATAACAAATGGCACTCGCGATGCGTTAGTACAGCACTTGAATGACAATCAAATTCCGTGTGGTGTGTATTATCCGATTCCATTACATAAACAAAAGGCTTATGTTGATGAACGTTATAATGAAGAAGATTTTCCGGTAACCAATCAATTGGTTAAAGAAGTTATCTCGCTGCCTATGCATACTGAATTGGATGATGAACAAATTACCCATATTACCGGTGCTGTTATCAGTTTTGTGAATTCATAATGCATAGTTGTTTTAGCTTTGAATCTTTAAAATAAAAAACTGAAATAAATGAAAATTCTAGTAACAGGAGGTCTTGGCTTTATTGGCTCCCACACAGTGGTTGAATTACAGAATGAAGGTTTCGAAGTGGTCATTATAGATGATTGTTCAAATTCCTCAGAAAAAGTCCTTAATGGAATAACCGCTATTACTGGTAAAAAACCAATATTCGAAAAATTGGATTTAAAAGAGAAATCCAAGGTCGAGGAATTCTTCCAAAGATATCATGATATTGAAGGCGTAATACATTTTGCCGCTTCAAAAGCAGTAGGAGAAAGTGTTGAAAAGCCTTTGTTATATTATGAAAACAATATTGGTACTTTGGTATATCTTTTAAAGGAACTTTCAAAAAAAGATAGGTCAAGTTTCATATTCAGTTCAAGTTGTACGGTTTATGGTCAGGCAGATAAAATGCCTATTACAGAGGATGCTCCAGTAAAGGACGCTGAATCCCCATACGGAAACACCAAACAAATGGGTGAGGAAATCATTAGGGATACGTGTAAAGTAACACCAAGTTTAAATGCGATAGCACTTAGATATTTTAACCCAATGGGTGCGCACCCCAGTGCGGAGATTGGAGAATTACCAATTGGTGTCCCCCAGAATTTAGTGCCTTTTATTACCCAAGCAGGTGCTGGGCTTAGAGATCAACTTTCTGTATTTGGGGATGATTATCCTACGCCTGACGGTACCTGTGTTCGGGATTATATTTACGTGGTTGATTTAGCAAAGGCTCATGTCGTAGCACTGCAGCGATTATTAGCGGATAAAAATAAATCCAACTATGAAGTATTCAATGTTGGTACTGGAAAAGGAAGCACAGTTCTTGAAGTGATAAAAAGCTTTGAAAAGGTATCTGGCAAAAAGTTGAATTACAAAATTGTGGATAGAAGACAAGGAGATATAACTTCAGCATATGCAGACACTACTTTGGCGAATGAGGAATTAGGATGGAAATCACAATATACTTTGGATGAAGCTATGAAATCAGCCTGGGTTTGGGAACAGAAGATAAGAAGCTGAATTTAAGCAAATAAAGTTTAATTAGATGAGAGGATTTATATGTATATTTCCTCTCATTTTTTATTTATAAATAGCCAACCATGAAAAAATTATTACTCTTTATAGCTTTTATTTCGATATTCTTTGTTAGTGCACAAGACACTTATTTGCATTGCGGAACTATAATAGATGTGGCTACAGGGAAAACTGCATCAGAAAAGACAATAGTCGTGTCAGCCAATAAAATAAAAAGTATTCAGAATGGGTATATCATTGGTTCAGATGTTGATACTGTGATTGATTTAAAAGATAAAACGGTACTGCCAGGTCTTATAGATATGCATGTGCACATGGAATCTGAATTCAATCCACAGTCATACATCAGAAGATTTACCAATAATGAGGCAGATGTTGCTTTTGAATCTACCCTTAATGCTAAAAAGACTTTAATGGCCGGATTTACAACCGTTCGCGATTTAGGTGGTTCGGGAGTTAACATTTCATTGCGGAATGCAATTAATAAAGGTGTGGTAGATGGGCCACGTATATTTACCTCAGGAAAAGCTTTGGCTACTACAGGTGGTCATGCGGATCCCACAAATGGAATGAAGAAATATTTGATGGGAGATCCCGGACCCAAAGAAGGAGTTGTGAATTCTGCTGAGGATGCAAAAAAGGCAGTACGTCAACGCTATAAAAATGGAGCGGATTTAATAAAAATAACGGCTACTGGTGGCGTGATGAGCGTAGCAAAAAGTGGACATAATCCGCAGTTTACGTTGGAAGAAATTAAGGCTGTAACAAGTACTGCGAAAAACTATGGTTTTACGGTCGCGGCCCATGCCCATGGTGATGAAGGAATGAAATTAGCAGTTCTTGGAGGCGTAAATACTATTGAACATGGTTCTTTTATGAGTGAGGAAACCATGGATTTAATGATTAAGCATAATTGCTATTTGATTCCTACGATAAGTGCTGGGCGGCAAGTAGCGGAAAAGGCAAAAGTACCTGGATTCTTTCCGCCGGTTGTTGCCCGGAAAGCATTGGAAATAGGGCCAATTCACCAGGCAACTATGGCCAAGGCGTACAAAAAAGGTGTGCCCATGGGATTTGGAACTGATGCCGGAGTATTTCCACACGGCACAAATGCTATTGAATTTGGCTATTTGTTGGAATCTGGTATACCTGTGAAAGAATCGCTAAAAGCTGCCACGGTAATCAATGCCAAACTCTTGGATATGGCCAATCAATTGGGGCAACTGAAAGAAGGATTTTTTGCTGATATAATTGCTGTTGAGGATAATCCTTTGAACAACGTTTCCACTTTAGAGAATGTGGTATTTGTGATGAAAGAAGGGGTGGTTTATAAAAATAATTGAACCAAATGAAGTTGGGAAACGTAATTAAAGTATGAAGATTGATTTCCCAAATAGTACCGTCCTATTACAAAATGCCCAAGAAGGGCAATTGTATACCAAATTAGTTGTACAATTAAAAAAGGATTTTGGGCTCGCTAATATCCCGATTGATCTAGCCAATAATGTATCTCCAAATAACCTAAAGACTTTTCTACATGAGAAAATCTATTATTTGATCTTGGAAAAATTTACGGATTACTTGAATTTAATGTACGTGATTGATGTTCCGGAAAAGGCATTCAAGCAGATTCAGGTGACTGATGTTGTCGAGGTCGCCGAACAGGTTTCATTTTTGGTCTTAAGAAGGGAGCTTCAAAAAGTGTGGTTAAAAGATAAATATTCTTCTTAAAAATAAACCCGAACAAAAGGCATCCACGCATTGGCATAAATACTTTTGTCGTAATCATATAAAACATCATATCTCATTCCGAATGTAATATTTTGATTACTATATCCCATACCAATAAAAAGAGCTGGTGACCAATAGTTGTCTTCAATATCATTGAATCCTACATATGAAATTGTTCTGTTAATTCGAAGTTGTTCAAATTCTGCAGAGAGCTGTAAAAGAGGGACGGGATTAAATAGCGTTAAAACACTTCCACCATACGCCAAAAATTTATCTTCATTGTATTTGGCGTAATTAAAGTTAAGGCTTACCCCAGTGGCGAATTGTTCGTTGACTTGATAAATGGCACTTGGGGAAACAGAACCGTTGAAGCCTCCATCTGTAAATCCAAGCCCAAGTCCGCCCCCATAATGTACATTATTCCAGAAATCGCTCTTGGTCTGATAGTTTTGGCCCATCAAAGAAAATCCAATTAATAAGAAAAACAGAAAGATATAAGGTTTCATATTCTAATTTTTGAGAATTAAGCTAGTGCTTTTGATTTTAAACAATAATACATATATAAGATACGCCTAGAAAAGGGAAATATTGTATTTTTGGGCAAATTTTGTGGTTAAGATATAGAACCTCTTATGGATAAGTATTCCTTTTTAAACACTGCGCACACCTCTTTCTTCGCAGAGTTATACGACAAGTATTTAATGAATCCGGATAGTATTGAACCTAGTTGGCGGGCTTTTTTTCAAGGCTTTGATTTTGGGATTGAGAGTTCTTTGGATGAGCTCGATCTTTCTTCACAGGAAGGTCTAAATGTTGCTGGACTGACTGAAGGTGGGGAGGTACCCGAAAAAATACATAAGGAATTTCAGGTCATTCGATTGATCAACAGCTATCGTAGTCGTGGCCATTTGTTTACAAAGACGAATCCGGTTCGTGAGCGAAGAAGTTATGTACCAACTTTGGATATTGAAAATTTCGGATTGACTTCTGATGATTTGGATACCATTTTCACTGCAGGTGAAATTATTGGTCTTGTCCCTAAAACACTGCGAGGTATCATAGAACACTTACAGAGAATCTATTGCGATGCTATTGGTGTGGAGTACATGTATATTCGAAAACCAGAGCTTGTTGAATGGATTCAAAATCGGGTGAATGTGAATGATAATCACCCTGATTTTGATAATGAACGCAAGAAACATATCCTGAAAAAACTTAATCAAGCGGTAGCCTTTGAAGCGTTTCTTCATACTAAATATGTAGGTCAGAAAAGATTTTCGCTCGAAGGTAATGAGTCCTTGATTCCAGCATTGGATGCTATTGTTGAAAGGGCTGCTGAAATGGGTGTTGAGCAATTTGTTATGGGCATGGCCCATAGAGGGCGTTTAAATGTTTTGACCAATATTTTTGGCAAATCGGCCAAGGATATTTTTAGCGAATTTGATGGTAAGGATTATGAGCAGGAGATTTTTGATGGGGATGTAAAATATCATTTAGGATGGACATCAGATAGAAAATCTGAGAACGGGAGCAAGATTAAAATGAACATTGCGCCCAATCCATCTCATTTGGAAACTGTAGGTGCTGTTGTTGAAGGTATTACTAGGGCAAAACAAGATGCACATTTTAATAGTGATTTTTCAAAGGTCTTACCTATTGTTGTGCATGGTGACGCAGCCATTGCCGGTCAGGGTATTGCCTACGAATTGGTTCAAATGGCAAAACTTGATGGCTATAGGACTAACGGGACCATACATATGGTGGTGAATAACCAGATAGGTTTTACAACGAATTATTTAGACGCAAGAACTTCCACATATTGTACAGATGTTGGCAAGGTAACATTGAGCCCTGTTTTGCACGTTAATGCCGATGATGCTGAAGCTGTTTGTCATGCTGCATTGTTTGCACTTGAATATAGAATGCGCTTTAACTCTGATGTATTTATAGACTTATTGGGTTATAGAAAGTATGGGCATAATGAGGGTGATGAGCCTAGATTTACCCAGCCTAAACTATACAAGGCAATTGCGAAGCATAAGAACCCAAGAGACATTTATGCAGAAAAGTTACTGGCTGAAGGGGTTATCGAAGAAGGTTTTGTTAAACAACTCGAGGTTGAATACAAGGCTACCTTAGAGGAAGAGTTGGAAGATTCAAGAAAAGAGGATAAGACCATTATTACTCCCTTTATGGCAGACGAATGGAGTGGTTTTAAACCGGTTCGGGAATGGGCAATGTTGGATCCTGTGGATACCAGCTTTGATAAAGATAAATTAACCCACATTGCCAAAGTGATTACCGAACTTCCTGAAGACAAGAAGTTTTTAAGGAAAGTGGTGAAGCTTGTTAATGACCGTAAGAAAATGTTCTTTGATACCAATAAGTTAGATTGGGCCATGGGAGAATTATTGGCCTATGGCACGCTTCTGGATGAAGGTTTTGGTGTTCGCATGTCTGGTCAGGATGTCGAAAGAGGAACTTTTTCGCATAGACATGCGGTAATGAAGGTTGAGGAGAGTGAAGAAGAGGTGCTGTTATTGAACCATATTTCTGATAAACAAGGAGAATTCCAGATATACAATTCGCTACTATCAGAATATGCCGTGGTAGGTTTTGAT
>CAZYQR010000069.1:0-10747 GCA_964649755.1 uncultured Maribacter sp.
GATTATGATACCGAGACCGATAATCCGGCTTGGAACTTACCAAATATAAAAGGGTCATTGTTCATGGATTACCAAATCGATGAAAATTGGTATATGGGCGCCAACTTATTTTACGTTGGAGAGCGTGATGATTTTTCCACTACTGTCGTACAAAACCCACCACCAGGGGGAATAGATGCTACAAGCATTATTTTAGACAGCTATTTTGATGCCAATGCACATGTGGGCTATCGCGTAAACAATCAACTCTCGATTTTTGTAAAGGCTGCAAATATTGCCAATAACAATTACCAAAAATGGGCAAATTACCCTGTTCAGGGATTACAAGTACTTGGTGGTGTAACCTATAAGTTTGATTTTTAGATTCGTATAGGCATGTTGTGATTGGATTTATTAATGGCCAATATTCAAATAGATAGACTGTATAACCTGCATAAAATACCGTTTAACGAAGGAATCAAAGCCATACCCGAAAGCTCTATTTGAATTTACTATTTTAGAAATGGTTTTAGCATAAAATTGTTTTGTTTACCCTTGAAAAACATATCGCTCTACTTTTGTGCATGCTTTGCACTCCTATTGCCATATCCCAAAACCTGATTAAAAATCCAAGTTTTGAGGTTTTTGAAAATTGCCCTGAACAGTTAGGAAATTTTGACGAAGATGTGCAAAATTGGTCAACACCCACTATAGGTTCAACAGATTATTTTAATGTTTGTAGCACGGCCATGGGCACACCAAAAAACTTCAATGGATCGCAACCTGCCGATTTTGGAGTGGGTTATGCTGGCTTGTATTTATATGCACCGGACGATTATCGCGAATATCTTCAAGCTGAACTGAAGGAAACCCTGAAAAAAGGAAAAATATATAAAGTTTCGTTCTATATAAGTTTGGCGGAAAGATCCGATTTTGCCATTAAGGAATTCGGGGTATTGTTTTCAAAGAACTTATTGCATTTTCCAATACGAAAAGAGCTTTCAAAAATGCATTTATATAAAGACCGTGAAAATATATACAACCTTATTGAAATAGGTTATTCTAACTTCTTCTCAGATACGCAGGACTGGATTTTAGTGCATACGGAGTTCAAAGCCAAAGGCACTGAAAATTTTATAACCATTGGTAATTTTAAAAATAACAAGCGTACCCGTCTGTTCAAGACCAAGAGGAATGCCAAACAAGGTGCTTATTACTATGTGGATATGGTTTTACTAGAGTCAGCTGAACCGGCTGATTTTGTAGAAAAACCACTTGCAATCACAGCGAATTCCGAAATAGAGGTATTTGAATTGGATAAAACCCATGTTTTTGAAAATGTTTTATTCGATTTTGATGAATTTAAATTGCTTGAAACTGCTAAAAAAGAAATGCAAAGGATCTATCATTATCTGAAGGAAGACAGTTCACTGCATATAGCGATAAATGGGCATACTGATGCTATAGGTTCTGAGGCATACAATCTGTCACTTTCTAACAAAAGGGCGCAAGCAGTTGCCCATTATTTGGTACAATTGGGATTATTGGACAATCGAATTGTTTGGCAAGGACAAGGGGGTTTAAAACCCATAGCCAGTAATGCTTCAGAAGAAGGAAGAAGGCAAAACAGAAGAGTGGAATTTATAATTTCCAAAAAAGAGTGACTAGCCTTTAATAATCCGAGTATTCCGTAGGATATAAAAACATTCTATCTATATGGGATACATTGTTCTGGTACTTTGGCATAGAAGATATTTCCTT
This sequence comes from uncultured Maribacter sp., assembly GCA_964649755.1. GTDB lineage: Bacteria > Bacteroidota > Bacteroidia > Flavobacteriales > Flavobacteriaceae > Maribacter_A. The sequence goes on from CAZYQR010000069.1 coordinate 1,741, forward strand.
CCACTTGGGTGCATCGCCAAAAGATTTCCAAAGTTCGTCCCTAATTTCTTGATTTTTAAAAGTTGTCATATACATTAAATTGGGCATTTTGTTCCCTGAAAGTACCTCGGCATAAAAAACGGCATTGAAGCCCAATTCATCAAAAAGAACAACTTCACCCCCTGCATTGAACATATCTACTTTGTTTCTGAATATTTCTTCTGTTGGTGATTCATAACTTCTCAATTCATAAATTCGGTCTTCTCTTGGGCCTTCGACACTACTGGGAGTCATTTTTGGCATATCTTCAAAGGCCAGCATTAAAGTTGTATTTACGCGTATGTACGGGGGAAATTCGTAAGATGCCTCAATATATTCTTTACCAGCTTGTTGATAAGCATCATCTTTGGCTAGTTTGGCCCCTATTGAATACAATTTATCCAACGAGGAAAACGGAATCAAGACAAAAATTTTATTCGATACGATGTAATTATTAGGATGCATTTTAAAAACACCCACGTTGTGAATTCCCATTCTTTTGAGCGCAGGTAAATATGCGTCCCTAAGATAGCCATCCGTAATTTCTTCTTGTTTTTCGTTTTCTAATGTATAGGTTTTAAGCTGGTAGAATTCCCTTTGTTGGTTTTGGGATTGTAATGTGGTGTAAAATCCAACTAATAAAACAGTACAAATTATAGTCTTGATTAATGATAGGCCCTTCATAATAAAGCTTTTTAGTAATTCACTCAAACTTAATTAAGAAGATTGGTATTTCCTATTTTACAATCCATTCTTTGAATTCGCTTTCATGCTTAAAGAATAAATCATTTAAGGCAAAACACGTATTTTAGTCGATAACTAAAAAAAGTATGTACCATCCCAATCGATTTTCATTGGTAAACCCTGCTAAAAGCCCGGTCTTTTATGGCTATGTAGTCTTGGTCATTGGCTCCATTGGTATTTATTGCAGTATACCTGGACAAACTATAGGGGTGTCTGTATTTACCGATCCTGTTAAGGATGCGCTAGGGCTATCGCGTAACCAATTTAGCAATGCCTATATGATAGGAACGATTTTGAGCTCATTGGTTATTGGTAGGGCTGGTATTTGGTTCGATAAATATGGTGCACGATATGTTGCTTTTTTTGCTGCCCTAACCTTGGCTTTTTCACTTTGGTTAAGCTCATGGTCCGTACATATGAGTTTTTTTATGAAAGAATTCCTGAATCTGGATTCTTGGATGGTACCTTTTATCATCATGACCATACTTTTCTTTATGCTTCGTTTTTCTGGGCAAGGCGTCTTGACCATGGCCTCACGAAATATGATCATGATTTGGTTTGATAAGAATAGGGGAAAAGTCAACGCTATCAGCAGTGTTGCTATTTCATTTGGATTTTCATCATCGCCCTTATGGATCAATTATTTGATAGAAGGATATAGTTGGGAAGGTGCCTGGCAGATGCTCGCACTTGGTCTTTTGATATTTAGCTTTTTTGTGTTGCAATTGTATAAGAATAAGCCTGAAGAACACGGTCTGTTACCGGATGGCACAGTGAAATCAATAGCAACAGATGTTGAATCATTGGTTGTAGGAAAACAGTTTACACTAAAAGAGGCAAAAGGGACCCGCGCTTTTTGGATGTATGGATTAATTTTGGCCTTTAATAGTTTCTTTATTACAGGACTTACCTTTCATGTCGTATCTATCTTTGCTAGTGAAGGTTATCCAAAATCAGAAGCCATATCCATATTCTTGCCCGGTTCAGTAGTTGCGGTTACTATTTCTACCCTATTTAATTTCTTAAGTGATTATTTACAATTGAAATGGTATTTGTACCTAATGATTTTCGGCGGAATCATAGCTTCAATAGGTTTCCTGTATTTGCCCACGCCATTCGGTATACCATTATTAATTGCTGGCTTTGGTATTATGGGAGGATTCTTTGCCGTACTCAACGCTATTGTTTGGCCCCGTTTTTATGGGCGGAATAACCTTGGTGCCATTACTGGTAAAATTATGGGGTTGCTTATTTTGGCAAGTGCCTTGGCACCTCCTATTTTTAGCTTGTGTTTTTCAACCTTTGGATCGTATAAGTTATTGGGATATTTGGGCCTTGCTTTCCTGCTTTTTTTAGTGGTAGGTTCTGTGAAAGCGAAAAATCCGCAATAATTTAATAGTATAACTATGGTTCCTGGACCAATAAAACCATCATAAATTATTTATATAAAGCACTTTACGACTTTAAATTGCCACGGTTTCATTTATTGGCACTATCTTTGTATTAAGATAAGTAATTAATTTAAATTTTAACAATGAGTAAAGGAACAGTAAAGTTCTTCAATAACGCCAAAGGATTTGGCTTTATAACTGAAGAAGGCGTTGACAAAGATCATTTTGTACACGTATCAGGATTAGTAGACGAAATTCGTGAAGGCGATGAAGTTGAATTTGATCTTCAAGAAGGTAATAAAGGATTAAATGCGGTAAACGTAAAAGTAGTTTAATACATACTTTTTAATTTTTTAAGACATAAGCCCTGACAAAATAGTCAGGGCTTTTTTTATGGTCTTTTGTTAAATTATTCTCTAAATTGCTATACGCTTTTTCTTTTGTTCAAATTGATATAAAAGCATTCTTATGAAAACATTTCTCTTCACTCTTTTAGCAAGTTTTTTTATTGGCAATATTGGATTCGGCCAAGATAGAATCAACGGGGAAACATTTGCCACAAGATCGGAGGTTCTTGCCCAAAGCGGGATGGTGGCCACGAGTCACCCCTTGGCAACCCAAATAGGAATCGATATTTTGAAAAGTGGCGGCAATGCTGTTGATGCGGCCATAGCAGCCAATGCGGCCTTAGGCCTAATGGAACCAACGGGTAGTGGTATTGGCGGTGATCTATTTGCCATTGTTTGGGATGCCAAGACCAGAAAATTGTACGGACTTAACGCTAGCGGAAGATCTCCGAAATCACTGACTTTGGAGTATTTTGAAAAACAAGGTATGGATAAAATACCTTCTCACGGACCACTTCCTGTCAGTGTTCCCGGAGCTGTTGATGGGTGGTTTGAATTGCATAAAAAATTCGGTTCAAAACAAATGGAAGAAATATTGGCACCTGCCATTTCCTATGCAGATAACGGCTTTCCATTGACGCAGTTGATTGCATGGTCTATGCAAAGCGTTAAAAGTTTCCAGCGTAGCGGTTTTTCCAATATCAAAGAGACCTATATTGATCAAAATAATGGCAAGTTGCCATTGGAAGGTGAAATTTACAAGAATCCATATTTGGCCAATACCTATCGAACTATAGCCAAGAAAGGTCGGGATGCTTTTTATAAAGGAGAAATAGCCAAGACCATAGCGAATTTTATACAAGAAAAAGGAGGGTTTTTATCCGTTAAGGATTTAGCCGATCATAAATCAGAATGGGTAGAACCAGTATCGGTAAACTATAGGGGGTACGATGTTTGGGAATTACCACCAAACGGACAGGGAATAGCAGCACTTCAAATGTTACAGATTTTAGAAGGGTATGACTTTTCGAATATAGAATTTGGTAGTGCAGAGCACCTTCATTTGTTCACCGAAGCCAAAAAGTTGGCTTTTGAGGATAGGGCGAAATATTATGCGGATATGGATTTTGCAAAAGTTCCAGTTACTGAATTGTTAGCAGATGATTATGCCACAGAAAGAAGAAAACTAATAAGCGCGCATGCCTCTTCATATGAAGCCGGAGAAATTAGTGCAGGGGAAACCATTTACTTGACCGTTGCTGATAAAGAAGGCAATATGATTTCATTGATACAAAGTAACTTTCGTGGTATGGGCTCGGGCATGGTGCCACCAAAACTAGGCTTTATGTTACAGGATCGTGGAGAATTGTTCAGTTTAAAAAGGGGACAGGCCAATACATTTGAACCTGGCAAGCGACCTTTTCATACAATTATTCCAGCGTTTATTACCAAGAACGACGAACCCTTCGTAAGTTTTGGTGTTATGGGTGGGGATTTTCAACCACAAGGACATACCCAAATTGTAATGAATTTGGTCGATTTTGGAATGAATCTACAAGAGGCCGGGGATGCTCCACGCTGGGACCACACAGGAACTTCAACCCCTACAGGGTTTCCTAAAGATGGCACTGGGGAGATTCGATTAGAATCGGGAATACCCTATGAAACTATTCGTGGACTTATGGATAGGAAACATAAAGTAAGTTTTGGGCGTGGAATATATGGTGGATATCAAGCAATTATGTGGGATAAGGAAAACAAGGTATATAGAGGTGCTTCAGAAAGTAGAAAAGATGGCCAAGCAGCCGGCTTTTAAAAATAGTAGTATTCCGATGTTGATATTGTGATTCCAGGACACGGAAAATTTAGTGGCACTAACTTATTCGATTATACCATCAACTTATTTAAATAGGTAGACTTATAAATATATTCTGTAATCGTAGCAGGAAGGAAGTATTGTAAAAGTTCATAATTTGGCTGTCTTTTAGGAAAATTATTTTTAGACTTCGTTTTCATGCCAAAACCCCGTAACTTGCAGAAAACCTATAAAAACAAATGGATATAAATTTTGCGGTACTTATAGATGGAGACAATATACCATCGGCCTATGTAAAGGAAATGATGGAGGAAATTGCCAAATATGGTAACCCAACCATAAAGCGTATTTATGGCGATTGGACGAATCCCCGCCTCAACAAATGGAAGACTGTATTGCTCGAAAATGCCATTACACCCATTCAGCAATATGGGTATACCAGTGGTAAAAATGCAACAGATTCAGCTATGATCATCGATGCTATGGATATTTTGTACACTGGCAAGGTGAATGGTTTTTGTCTTGTGAGTAGTGATAGCGATTTTACGCGCTTGGCCACTAGACTCCGTGAAGCTGGGATGCAGGTTTTTGGAATTGGGGAAAAGAAAACTCCTAATCCTTTTATAGTAGCTTGTGATAAGTTCATTTATATTGAAATCCTCAAAACGCAATCGGAAGAAGATTCCCCAGGGACAGCCGAAACTGAAGCTAGAACCAAAAGCAGTATAGACAAAATCACTCCCAAAGAAATTAGGTTCATATCTACTACTATTTCCGATGTGGCAGATGATGATGGCTGGGCATTTTTAGGCGATGTAGGGAGTTTGTTACAAAAAAGGCATCCTAATTTTGATTCCCGGAATTATGGTTTTCAAAAACTGACGCCACTAATTAGTTCAATCAAGAATTTTGAACTGGAACGTCGTGAAGATTCCCGTGGCCGCAAAAAGTTGATCTATGTAAAGATCAATGAAAAACAGCCCTCAAGATCTCGTAAAAAATAATAGCCGCATTGAATTAATGTTCATGAAAAAATATTATAAGACGACCCTAATCCTTAATTTTACATATCTAAATTATATCACATTAAAATTTATAAATATGAAATCAGTTACCAGAAAATTGCAGTTTGTTATTGTTGTGGCCTTTCTTTTAAGTGCAACCACAGTTATGTCTAATAATACTTTGGAGAAAGATAAAATTGAAGTTAATACAGCCGACGATTTAATCGGAGCTTGGAGCTATACTGTTGAGAATGTTGATTATCAATATAGTACTGGTGTTTTGCTTATTACCAAGGAAGAGGGAAAATACAATGTTCAAGTACAATTAAGTGATGGCAACATACCTGGGGAGGAAATAGAGGTAAACAATAATAATATCTCGTTCGCAGTTTATATAGAAGGTCAAAAAGTATCGGTTTCATTAATGGCCGATGGCGATAAAATAAAAGGGGAAAGCAGTTCTTCTGAAGGTGTTTATAAAATTGAAGGTACTAAGGTAATGCCTGAATAAATTTCATGGAACACATGATGTAATTATCCAAGGAATTCCATAAAAGGGATTTCTTGGATTTTTTTCTTGAATCAAGAACCAATGCGATGATTGCCCAGTTAACTGTTTTTCTTATTTTTGGGTAAATACCTTACTGATGAAAAATAGATTCATTTTTATTTCATTTTTATTATCCGTTTTTGTTTCCAATAGTCAGAAAATGGATCAAAATCGACTGAATGATCTTTCGGCCAAATACTCAAATACTTCATTTCCGTTATTAAAGGAATTATTAAGCATTCCCAATGATGCTTTTTATCCTGAGGATATTGAAAAAAATGTTAAATGGTGTGAGATGGCATTTGCCGCACGAAATTTTGCTACTACCCGAATAACAACTGCAAATGCCCCATTATTATTGGCCGAACGTAAATTCAAAAAGGCAACAAAAACTGTCTTGATCTACCTTCAAATTGATGGTCAGCCTGTTGATCCCACCCGGTGGTTTCAAGCGAGTCCGTACATACCTGTTTTGAAAAACCAAAACGCCGATGGCGCATGGTCTGAAATTCCCTGGAATCGAATCAATACTTACGATGATGATTGGCGGGTTTTTGCGAGATCTGCTTCGGATGCCAAAGGACCTGTGGCCATGTTCCTTTCCGCACTCGATGCGATGTCAGAAGCAAAGCTGAGCCCTAATTTCAATATAAAGGTCATCATGGATTTTGAGGAAGAATTAGGTTCTCCAAATTTACCAAAAGCGGTTAGCCATAATGCTGATTTATTGAATGCCGATATGCTGATAATTTTTGACGGTCCAAGGCACATTACAAATAAACCAACCTTGACCTTTGGTGCAAGAGGTATTGCTACGATTACATTGACCACTTATGGCCCTGTAGTACCCCAACATAGCGGTCATTTTGGTAATTACGCCCCAAATCCGGCGCTTCGTTTATCCAAATTACTCGCGGGTATGAAAGATGATGATGGTAGGGTCACTATACCCGGTTTTTATAAAGGAATTTCTATTGATTCCAAAACAAAGGAAATTTTAAGTGCCGTACCTGATAATGAAGCTGAAATTCGCAATAGATTGCAATTGGGAAGTATCGATAAAGTAGGGAACAATTATCAGGAAGCTATACAATATCCCTCATTGAATATTCGTGGTATGCAGTCCGGTTGGATTGATGAAAAAGTACGGACTATAATTCCAGGATGGGCCCGAGCTGAGATTGATGTCCGATTGGTTCTTGAGTCAGACCCCAAAGGTTTAATTGGATTGGTAAAGAAATATGTAGAAGACCAAGGCTATTTCGTTACGGATAAGGTTCCTAATAAAGAAGAACGAATGTCGCATGGAAAGATCGCCACTTTCAATTATGAAATTTCGTATCAATCCTTTCGGACCAATTTCGATTCCGAGGTTGGGCTTTGGCTACGTAAGGCGCTGATAAGGGCATTTAATGAAGAGCCAATACTGATTAGAATGAGTGGAGGTTCTATTCCTATATCTCCTTTTGTGACTACTTTGAATATCCCGGCAGTTGCCGTTCCCACAGTGAATCGTGATAATAATCAGCATAGCCCCAACGAGAATTTGCGTTTAGGTAATTATAGGGAAGGAATAAAAACCATGATTGCCATTTTGAGCGAAAGACTTTAGCGGTTCAATCACAATTTCATTTTATTTCTAATCCTTACTTTTGATTAATTAGCAATTTCGGCAAAATTGAATATCTAAATCTTATTGAATGAAAAATGTTCTCATACTATAAGTGTTATTTTTGACAGCATGTAATCCTGCTAAGGAAAGTGTTGATTTGATCGTGGTGAATGCCAATGCCTATACCATTGATTCCGATTTTTCGAAAACGGAGGCTTTTGCCGTTAAAGACGGTAAATTTGTAGCCGTTGGGACTTCAGAGGAAATTTAAGAAAAATATACTTCAAATTAAGTAATGGATGCGAAAGGTAAAACAATAACCCCTGGTCTAATTTATGCCCATTGCCATTTTTATGGATTGGGTCAAAATCAACAAGTGGTAGATTTGGTTTGCACTAAGAGTTATGATGAAATTTTAAAAAAGGTCAGTGCGTTTCACAAAGAAAAACCTTCGAATTTTATTCGAGGTAGAGGCTGGGATCAGAATGATTGGGAAATTTGCCGATTTTACGGTTTATAGTGATAATTTAATGGAAGTTCCTATCGAGGTAGTTCCAAGAATTAAGGCAGAACAGACCTTCATTGCGGGCAAAAGAGTTAACTAAAAAATAAAAAACCGAAGCAATTTGCTTCGGTTTTTTTTCTGAATTGCAGAAATATGTTAATAAGCCTTCTTACATCATGATAGGAAGAGCAACTCTTGTCGTTCCCCAAGCCATTACTAAATGAGCGCCGCCATCAACTTCTTTAAAAGCAATGGAAAAAGCATCCAGGGATTCTTCTGCGGCACTAGCACCGGCCTTTACACGCGCAACATCAGTACCTTTATCATAGGAATAGGCTCCCCATTGATTCAAATTGCTGTTTAAGACAACGGTCCATTCACCCTCTCCAGGAATTGTGAATAGAGAATATGTTCCAGCTTTTACATCGGTACCGCCAACATTGGCATCCTTGTAAAATGTGATTTCAGCAGCTTCGTTTGCCCCAGTTCTCCACACTTCACCTGCAGGAGCAAGTTCAGATACAGAACGGCCTTTAAGCTGCGGACGACTATAGGTTAACCTAACCGCTTTATCCGAAATTTTATAGCTGGATGGGAAGGCAGCTACGTCCATTGGGCTTTTGTCCAATCCGCTGAATTCTTGAGCAGAACTATTTGTGGTGAATACCAAAGCAAGCATTAAAATTGATAGTGCAAATAATTTTTTCATAATAGTGTTTGTTTTTTTATCCTGAATTTGTTTCAGTATTAGTGTTTCAAATCTAAGTAGTTATCTATACAAAGAGATATAAAAAGTCGTTAAAATTATCCCAACTTACAGAATATAATGTAATCTCTGGTTTTATAATAGAATTGTTTCATGTTTAATGATATTTATTAAAATACTTATTAATGTGTAATTAAAAACAGCTAATATGTTTTATAATTGATAGTTTAATTACATCTTTGCTTTTAAATTGATATAAATATTTAAGTATGTGTGGAATTGTATGTGCATTTGATGTTAAGGAAAGTACGGAT
>CAZYQR010000070.1:0-10746 GCA_964649755.1 uncultured Maribacter sp.
TTATTCCTGCATTAAGGGCAAATGTGTTTGTAGATGTAATAGGGGCCTTAAAAATGGCATTTGAATAATGAACTAAGGAGATTCCAGCCTTAAAACCAAGGCCTTTGAAAATATTCTCTTTATGATAATTCAACATGAGATAGGTAGAACTCATGAGATGGGATCCATAGGCGTTATTCCTGAAATTTTCATATTTATTATACGGATTTGTATTGTATGCAATACCTTGACCTATTCGAAATTGCATGAATCTTTTGAATAAATAGAAATTATAGTGTGCATATAATCCAAAATTATGACCCAATGTGGAATTGTTCATATTCTGATAAACGAACGAACCTCCAATATCTGGATAATTGAATTCTTCTTGCCATTCTTCGTCTCCGTAAGTTTTGCGATTATAACTAAAAATCAACCCCGCAGGATGGTCAGAAATAAGATGTGAAATATCAGTATTATGAAGCAAAACCGAACCATAATATTGATTAAGGTCAATTGTATATTTTCTTAATTTCCCATCATCGTTTTGAGAGAAACCAATTGCAAATACCAAAATAAAAATGGGGAGTAATCTTAGGTTCATGAGGTGCAATAGTACGTTGAAAGTGCATAAAGCACGGCACGAAGTTAATACATTTCTTTTTACGTATGGCTTGAAGAACCACTCATCAAGCAGTTTTCAGCAGTAAAAAAAGTATTAAAACACCCCTTTTGCTATCGCTTGAATATTATCTGATTTACCCATGGAGTAATAATGCAATACTGGTACTCCTGCAGCCTTTAATTCTTTGGACTGTTGAATTGCCCATTCAATACCAACTTGACGAACTGCTTTATTGTCCTTGCAATCGTCCACGGCCTCAATCAAATCTTGGGGTAAATCTATGCGAAAAACTTGCGGTAATAATTGCAAATGCCTTTTCACAGTCATTGGCTTTATCCCAGGTATAATCGGTACATTAATTCCAATTTCCTGCGCTGCTTCGACAAATTCAAAGAACTTTTTATTATCGAAGAACATTTGTGTTACCACATAATCTGCTCCTGCATCGACCTTTTCTTTTAATCGCTTTAAATCTGATTGCAATGAAGGTGCCTCTAAATGCTTTTCAGGATAACCGGCAACACCAATACAGAAATTGGCACAATCATCAGTTTCTATTACTTCATGCAGGTACTTGCCATGATTCAGGTCCTTAATCTGTTTTACCAAGTTAACGGCATAAGGGTGCCCTCCTTTTGTTGGTTCAAAATACTTTTGCTCTTGCCTAGCATCACCTCTTAACGCCATTACATTCTGTATTCCCAAATAATGACAATCTACAAGAACATATTCTGTTTCTTCCTTGGTAAATCCACCACAAAGTACATGTGGAACCGTATCAACTTGATATTTATGTTTAATAGAAGCACAAATACCCACCGTACCGGGTCTCATTCGTGTCAATTTTTTATCTAAAAGACCATCACGATCTATGTATACATATTCTTCGCGTGAAGTGGTCACATCAATAAAAGGAGGGTTAAACTCCATTAAAGGATCAATGTTATTATACAGTTCCTGTATGTTTCTACCTTTTACAGGTGGAATCAATTCAAAAGAGAACAAAGTCTTGCCTTTGGCATTTAATATATGATCTGTAACCTTCATCTAGTATTTTGAAATTATTTAATCATCGGCAATATTGGGAGCTAACCATTTCATTGCATTCTTCAATGGCATTTCCTTTCGTTTTGCATAATCCTGAACTTGATCTTCCTTTATTTTACCTAACCCAAAATAACGCGCTTCTGGGTTCCCAAAATAATACCCGCTTACACTTGCGGCAGGCCACATAGCCAAGCTCTCTGTAAGTTCAACACCAATCTTTTCCTTAACTCCCAAAACCTCCCAAATGGTCAATTTTTCAAGGTGGTCTGGACAAGCAGGATAACCAGGTGCTGGTCGAATTCCTTTGTATGTTTCCTTAATCAAATCTTCGTTACTCAAATGCTCTTTCGCCGCATATCCCCAATGTTTCGCACGCACCTCTTTGTGTAAATACTCGGCAAAAGCCTCTGCTAAACGATCTGCTAATGCCTTTATTAGTATTGAATTGTAATCATCATGGTTCTCCTCATATTCTTTCGCTAATTCTGCCGTACCAAATCCTGTACTGACACAAAAACAGCCTATATAATCTTGGGTTCCTGTTTCTTTCGGGGCGATGAAATCTGATAGGGCAATATCAGGTGCACCTTCCCGTTTTTTCAACTGTTGTCTTAATGTACGGAAAATCTGTTTTCCTTCATTTAAATCAACTTCAATATCATCCCCATTTATTGTATTGGCGGGAAATAGTCCAAAAACCCCTTTTGCCTTCAATTGCTTCTCTTCCACTACTTTTTTCAACATAGCCTGCGCATCTGAAAACAATTCGGTGGCTTGTGCACCTACAACCTCATCTGTAAGAATATCTGGATATCTTCCATGCAGTTCCCAGCTTCTAAAAAAGGGGGTCCAATCAATATACGCGACCAATTTTTCAAGATCCAAATCATCGATAACCTGAATACCTAATTCTTTCGGTTTGACTATTTCACTTTTCTTCCAGTTAATTTGGAATTTATTATTTCGTGCTTCTTCAATAGTCTTATACTCCTTGCGTTTGGATCGTTTTAAAAATTTATCACGAAACACTTCATAGTCAAGTTTAATGGACTTTTTATATCCATCAGCACTCTCTTTTTTTAGCAAATCACCAACTACCGTTACGGCTCTAGAGGCATCGTTTACATGAACTACTGTATTTTGATATTGAGGGTCTATTTTTACCGCCGTATGGGCTTTACTTGTTGTGGCACCACCAATAAGTAATGGAACATTAAAATTTTGTCGTTCCATTTCTTTGGCAAGGAATACCATTTCGTCCAATGAGGGTGTTATCAGCCCACTTAAACCAATGATATCTACATTTTCTTCTTTAGCAGCATTAATGATTTTCTCGGGAGGAACCATAACGCCTAAATCAACAATTTCATAATTATTGCATGCCAAGACCACACTCACAATGTTCTTTCCAATATCATGCACATCTCCTTTAACTGTCGCCATGAGGATTTTCCCTGCTCCCCTAGAGTCTCCATCTTGTGGATTAAGCAATTTCTCTTCTTCAATAAATGGCAGCAAATAAGCAACTGCTTTTTTCATTACTCGTGCTGATTTCACAACTTGTGGCAAGAACATTTTTCCGCTTCCGAACAGGTCACCAACGACATTCATCCCTGTCATCAAATTATCTTCAATTACCTCAATCGGCTTATTGGCATTTATTCTTGCCTCCTCAACATCTTCAACAATATATTGGTCAATGCCCTTTACCAATGCTCTGGTTATACGATTTTGCAAAGGTTCTTCGCGCCATGACAAATCAACCTTGCTCTCCCTTGCTTTCCCGACTACTGATTCCGCAATATCCAATAATCTTTCTGTGGCATCTTCTCTCCGATTAAGTATTACATCTTCAACGCGTTCCAATAAATCCTTGGGAATATCATCGTAAACCTCTAACATCGTCGGATTTACAATTCCTATATTCATTCCCGCTTGTATGGCGTGATACAAAAAAACGGAATGCATGGCTTCTCGTACAGGATTGTTTCCTCTGAAACTAAAAGAGACATTACTAACGCCACCACTAACACTGCAATATGGCAAATTCTTCTTAACCCATTTGGTGGCCTCGATAAAGTCCAACGCATTTCGTTTATGCTCGTCCATTCCTGTGGCCACAGGAAAAACATTTAAATCGAATATGATATCTTCAGGAGGGAATCCTACTGTACCAACCAAAATATCATACGAACGTTTGGCAATTTCCAAACGACGTTTATAGTTGTCAGCTTGACCTTCCTCATCAAAAGCCATTACAATTACCGCGGCCCCATATCGCTTTATCAATTTAGCTTGATGAATAAATTGTTCTTTACCCTCTTTCAGGCTAATGGAGTTAACAACACATTTACCCTGAACAACTTGCAAGCCTGCTTCAATGATATCCCATTTAGAACTATCTATCATAATGGGTACACGTGCGATATCTGGTTCCGCAATGACTAAATTCAAAAACTTAACCATGGCCTCTTTACCATCGATAAGTCCGTCATCCATATTAATATCAATTATTTGCGCTCCTCCTTCAACTTGATGACGCGCAACATCCAAAGCTTCTTCGAATTTCTCCTCTTTTATAAGGCGAAGGAATTTCTTTGATCCAGCTACATTAGTTCGTTCACCCACATTTATAAAATTGCTTTCTGGGGTTACTACCAGTGGTTCAAGACCACTTAGCTTTAAATATTTGTGTTTAAGGTTACTCATATCAACGTTTTATTCCTAAGCCGAAATTGCATGATTTCTTGGTTTAAAGTCCTTTACTAATTTCGCCATTGCAGAGATATGTTCTGGTGTAGTCCCACAACATCCACCTACAATATTTACAAGCCCTTTTTCTAGGTATTCCTTTATTTGCAATGCCATTTGCTCAGGAGTTTCATCATATTCCCCAAAAGCGTTTGGCAAGCCTGCATTGGGGTGTGCTGAAACGGCAAAATCTGTTTTTGCTGATAATACTTCTAAATGCGGTACCAATTGACTTGCCCCTAAGGCACAATTAAAACCAACGGACAGGATAGGAATATGCGAAATGGATATTAGAAAAGCCTCGGCTGTTTGTCCCGATAGGGTTCTTCCAGATGCATCGGTAATTGTTCCACTGACCATAATGGGAACATCTATATTCCGTTCTTCTTTGACCTCTTCAATAGCAAAAAGTGCTGCCTTAGCATTAAGCGTGTCAAAAATGGTTTCCACTAAAAGAATATCAACACCACCATCCAATAAAGCCTCAACCTGTTGTTTGTAAGCAATACGTAAATCATTAAATGAAACAGCCCTAAAACCTGGGTCATTTACATCTGGGGACATACTAGCGGTTTTATTTGTTGGGCCTATACTACCTGCAATGAATCTAGGCTTATGAGGTTCCTTTGCCGTAAATTCATCAGCGACCTTTTTTGCGATCCTCGCAGATTCATAATTGATCTCATAGACAAATTCTTCCAAATAGTAATCTGCCATGGCTATAGTTGTCCCAGAAAAAGTATTGGTTTCAACAATATCTGCTCCTGCTTCAAAATATTTGGCGTGAACAGTAGCAATTGCCTCTGGCTGTGTTAGAGACAAGAGATCATTGTTTCCTTGCAAAGGATGTGGCCATTCTTTAAAACGTTCACCACGAAAATCTTCTTCAGTAAACTTATACCGTTGAAGCATCGTGCCCATGGCACCATCTAAAACCAAAACTCGTTCCTGTAATATTTTATTAATGTCCTTCATGCATTTTATTTACCAAAAGTATGTTCAATTCTTTATGCTTTTTTGCGTTAGGCCCTTCGACTCTGCTCAGAGTGCCATGCTAAGGATAACAGAGCACAGCGACATACCCTGAACTTTATATAGGAATATAACGAAAAGTCCGACCATTTATTTTTAAGCAAATGGTAACGCAGTACTGATTATCAAGCAAGAAAAAAAGTTAAAGACCAAAGTCTTTCTTTTGTTATCTATTCTTAAACCTTAACGATAAATGAAAAGGTGCTGAATCAAGTTCAGCATAAAGATAGAATGTAGCACCTTCTTTAAAGTAAAGGGTTGCCAAGGTTTCACAGGGTCTAGTCCCTCCGCCTTTCTTGATAACGGTTTCAATTTATTAATGAACTGGCTACAAAGAAACGGTAGAGTTCATTCAAAAACAAGGAATAGCCCGATATTTAAACCATTCACTGAATATTTATTCATTTGAATTGACCAGTGCTTCGGTCACTTCATTCATTTTTTCAACTTTTTGTTCAAAATCAACTTTGATGGTTTTTCTATAGGAATTTAAGTTAAGTACCATTTTATTTATATCCTCCGGAATAACTTCTTCAAAGAATTGACGTAACCTTTTAGCCGTTGTCGGAGATTTGCCATTTGTGGAAATGGCAATTTTGACATTGCCTTTGGTAACGATACCTCCCATATAAAAATCACAATAAGGAGGATTATCAGCCACATTGACCAATTTATCCAATTTTCGGCAGTCCTCATAAACTTGGATGTTTACCTCTGGATTATCTGTTGTGGCTACTATCATATGTTTTCCGACTAAGTATTTTTCATGATACTCATCTAAAATGAACTCAACGTTATACTTTTTAGCCAGTTGTAAAGTACTTTCCCTATATTCAGGAGATACCATTACAACATTGGCATCAGGACTTGATTTTGTCAAGAAAGTCAATTTTTCCTCCGCGACATTACCCCCTCCAACGATTAATATAGACAGTTTTGAAGTTTTAAGAAAAATAGGATATAAATTATTTCTTTCCATAAAAATCTTTTTATTGTCATTCCTGTGAAGACAGGAATCTCATCATTTAGGTCTCGACTGCGCCTGTCTGCCGGCAGGCAGGCTCGACCAGACAGTTTAGACCAACTCTACTAATTGTTCTTGATATTGTTTTTGAATATCTAAAATTCGCTCTCGATGTTTGACTACATCTCCTATGATAATAATCGCAGGATTCGCCAATTTCTGATTTTTCACTATTTCTTCAATTGAAGCTATAGTACCAATACCTACTTTTTCATTTTTTCGGGTACCGTTTTGAATGATGGCAATTGGCGTTTTTGCTTTACCTTCTTTTTTGAACAGCTCAACAATAGCGGTCAATTTGCTCATACCCATGAGAATTACCACGGTTGCGCTTGATTTAGCCGCTAAATGAATATCATTGGACAATTTATGATTCTTTGTGGTTCCCGTAATTACCCAAAAACTTTCAGCAGAACCTCTTTTAGTAACAGGAATGTGCTGTGCAGCGGGCACCGATACTGAAGAAGATATACCAGGCACCATTGCCACCTCCAAACCATAACCAGCAGCATATTCCATTTCTTCGGCTCCTCTACCAAAGACAAATGGGTCTCCTCCTTTTAAACGAACAACATGCCCATGGGATTTCGCCCTACTTACAATCAACTCGTTTATTTGGTCTTGTTGGTATGCATAACAACCTCTTCTTTTACCAACAAATATATGTTCAGCACTTGGAGCATATTGCAATAGCTCAACATCGACCAAGGCGTCGTACAGGACCACTTTGGCACTTGCCAATGCCTTGATGCCTTTCATGGTAATCAAGTCTACATCGCCTGGACCAGCTCCTACTACCGTTAATTTTGGAATACTACGCATTTACTAATTCTTGTTTTCTAAATGAGGCTACACTTTCAAGAAAGCTTTTGGCGTCTTCCAAATAATTTAGCGCAAATTTTTCAGTGGGTTCATTTTTCTTAAGTTGAAGTACTAATTCAGAAAAACTTTTGTCCAAACCAATTCTGTTTGATGCAATAAAGATTTCATCAAAGTCCTTGATAATACTGGCATGGGTATTTGTCTTCGTTTTTTCTGCTGTTAGCAAAGCTTTTGCTGAATTTACCATTGAAGCATAAGAATAATAAATACTGGCAGCCCATTTACCTTCTTGATAAGTAGAGGCCGCACTTTGTATTTTCTCTTCGCTTTCGAATAATAAGGTTGCAATTAAATCAATGACAACGCCAGCGCACTCTCCAATTCCAATTGCTTTCTGATACCTCTCTTCAGTCCCCCAATCAATAAAGTCATCTTGATTAAGATTGTCCAAAGTCCCCAATGGCTTTAAGAGCTCATAGAAATAAGGTTCTCCTTTTTCTTCATAATATGTGGCATAGGAGGCACCATCGCCATTCGAATCATAATCATTCAATATCAAACGTAAAGCCTCCGGGCCTCTTTTACTAGGAACTTTGATTACTTTATCGGCAAATTTTCCATTTCCATTTCCGATATTTCCGCCTCCCAACAATACTTGAAGCCCTGGGGCAACTAATTTGTCCTTGGTTCGGATTGACATTCCTTGAAAACCGATATTGGCCATATTATGTTGACCACAAGCATTCATACAACCACTAATCTTAATAACCACATCAGGATTATTGATGTAAAGGGGATATTCTGTTTTGATTACCCTTTCCAATTCCTGTGCAATTCCTGTGCTACTTGCGATGCCGAGATTACAGGTATCGGTACCTGGACATGCGGTAATATCCAAAGCTTTGTTATATCCGGCATGTGCAAAGCCTAATTTTTCAAGTTCCACATAAAAGAAGGGAATCAATTCCTCCTTCACATATGGGATAAGAATGTTCTGGCGTAAGGACAAGCGAATTTCTCCGGCAGCATATTTTTCTACCAAATCAGCCAATGAACGCGCTTTATCCGTATAAAAATCGCCCAATAATACTTTGATTCCGATAGCTACAAAACCATCTTGTTTTTGAGGAACTAGGTTTGTCGATCTCCATTGTTCATATGCCTGTTGATCCATAATTTCAACTGCAGGAATAGCTGCTGTGGCAATATTTACCGTTGGATAGGTTTCTACATTGATTGGATAGCTTTTATGGGGAACAGCTTTTTGCTCTTCTTCCAATAAAAGCTTGAAACCTTCTAAACCAAGGTCTTTTAATAGAAATTTCAATCTAGCTTTTGCCCTACTTTTTCTTTCGCCATAGCGGTCAAAAACGCGCACAACACCTTCCATTAATGGGATAATCTTTTCGGAAGGCAAAAAATTAAACAAAACGTCGGCATGTCTTGGCTGAGAGCCCAACCCACCACCTAACATTACCTTAAAACCTTTCACCCCATTATCGATTTTAGCTATAAAACCAATGTCATGCATATACGACAATCCTGTATCCGCATCACTTGCAGAGAAAGACACCTTGAACTTTCTTCCCATGTCCTGACTTATGGGATTACGCAAGAAATATTCGAAAAGAGCATGTGCATATGGTGAAACATCAAAAGGTTCTTCAATGTCCAACCCTGCTGTTTCACTTGCAGTTACATTGCGCACCGTATTACCACAGGCTTCACGGAGTGTTACCTCATCTTTCTCTAACTGGGCCCAAAGTTCTGGCGTTCTGTCCAAGTCCACATAATGAATTTGAATATCCTGTCTTGTCGTTATATGTAATCGTCCAGTGGAATATTCGTCAGATACATCGCAAATACGATTTAGCTGATGTGAAGAAACCTTGCCATAAGGCAACTTTATTCGTATCATCTGAACACCAAACTGACGTTGCCCATATACCCCACGGGCTAGACGAAGACTTCTAAACTTCTCCTCATCAATATTACCCTCTTTAAATTGACGGATTTTTGCCTCCAATTCAATGATATCCTTTTCTACAATCGGATTTTCTATTTCTGTCCTAAAACTTTGCATAATTTTCTTTCATTATAACATTTGATTTATATTCCTACTATATCTATCTATTTAATAGATTATAATCAAATGCCTATTTTCAATTCTTCCCTATAGCCTATGGAATTAACTAATAAACCCCGCTCCTACTGTGTTGTTTGATTGTGCATCTATTAAAATAAAGGACCCATTGGTTCTATGGTCCTTGAATGCATCAAAGAAAATTGGTTTGTTTAATTTAAATGTCACCTTGGCAATGTCATTGATTTTTAAGGAATCTATATTCTCATCAATACCAGAATAATCTGGATTTATCCTATGGTGAATGTTATCCACTCTGGCCAACACCTTATTTACACCATGTTGTATAAAATACTTATTCCCGGTATTCAAATTTTTTGAATCCATCCAAGATATAGTTGCCGTAAATTGTTTATCAATATTGGGCAAGTCCCCAACTTTTACCAGCATATCCCCTCTACTCACATTAATTTCATTTTCCAAGGTAATAGTAACTGATGAACGTCTTGATGCCGTTTGGTATTTTTTATCGTAGAAGTAAATGTCCTTGATTTTGGTTTTAGTTTGGGATGGCAATGCCACAACTTCATCCCCGACAGTCAACTCGCCACCATAAACTTTCCCTGCAAAGCCCCTAAAATCATGAAATTCTTCAGTCTTTGGGCGGATGACATACTGAACTGGAAATCTTGGGGTCCCGACATTAAAGATATCTTTTCTATCTAAGTGCTCTAGATGTTCCAGCAACGTTTGTCCATCATACCAAGGTGTATTCTTAGATTGATGAACAACATTATCACCCTTTAATGCACTTACCGGTATAAATGTAATGTTCTGATCCTTATAGTCCCTTTTACTCATTAATTCCTCAAAATCGGCCTTAATGGCATTGTATTTTTCTTCCGAGTAATCAACGAGGTCCATTTTATTAATGGCCACAATCACATCTTTGATTCGCAATAGATTGTTGATAAAAAAATGACGATTGGTCTGTTCAATAACTCCCTTTCTTGCATCAATTAAAATAATTGCGGCCTGAGAGGTCGAAGCACCAGTTACCATATTCCTAGTATATTCTACGTGGCCAGGAGTATCCGCTATGATATAACTTTTGCTAGGTGTGGAAAAATAGATATGTGCCACATCAATAGTAATTCCCTGTTCCCGTTCAGCCACCAAACCATCAGTAGCTAATGAAAAGTCCAAATAATCATAACCTTTTTGTTTACTTGTTTTTTCAATGGCCTCTAATTTATCGGTGGTCAATGATTTTGTATCGTATAGAATTCTCCCGATCAAGGTGCTCTTTCCGTCATCTACACTGCCTGCTGTTGCTATTTTTAATACTTCCATTTTCTTTATTAACCTTCCTCGGCGAAGTGG
>CAZYQR010000071.1:0-10736 GCA_964649755.1 uncultured Maribacter sp.
CTTCAAGACAGCATTACCTCAAAATTGGAAGAAGTAGATGGAGGAGCTAGGTTTCAGGAAGACCAGTGGATTCGACCTGAAGGTGGCGGTGGCCGTACGCGGGTCATAGAAAACGGTACTATTTTTGAAAAGGGAGGCGTAAATATTTCTGCCGTTCACGGCGCATTGCCCGAGAGTATGCAAAACTATTTCGGCGTTAAGGATGCGGATTTTTTCGCTTGCGGACTCAGCTTGGTACTGCACCCGAAAAGCCCAATGGTTCCTACAGTTCACGCAAATTGGCGGTATTTTGAAATGTATGATAAAGAAGGGAATATTGTTGACCAATGGTTTGGTGGCGGACAGGATTTAACGCCCTACTATCTTTTTGATGAAGATGCCACTCATTTTCATTCCATTTGTAAAAGAGCTTGCGATAAACATAATCCAGACTTTTACGCAACCTATAAAAAGAAATGTGATTCATATTTTTGGAATGCCCATAGAAATGAGGCGCGCGGTTTAGGTGGACTCTTTTTCGATTATTGCAAAGCAACAGTTGAAATGAATATGCAAGACTGGTACAATTTCGTTGCAGAAGTTGGCAATAGCTTTCTTGAAGCATATGTTCCTATTGTAGAAAAAAGAAAAAATATTTCGTTTACAAAAGAACAACGCGATTGGCAAGAAATTAGACGAGGACGTTATGTTGAATTCAATTTGGTTCATGATAAGGGTACCTTATTTGGTCTAAAAACCAACGGCCGTATTGAAAGTATACTTATGAGCCTACCTCCACAGGTACAGTGGCAATATGACCATCATCCGGAAAAGGGCAGTGAGGAAGAACGATTAATTGATGTGCTAAAAGAACCTAAAGCTTGGGTATAAATGACAAAACAATTACTTTTTGCAGTGTTGATTGTACTCTTTTCAATGTATTCTTGCAATCGCTCAAAACAGACTCAAAGCGATATAGCTATTGAATTCACCCAAGATACTTTGGATGTTGGTTATACTTATTGGTGGCCAGAATCCGGTCCGTTTATAGGAAAATGTGGAGATGAACTTTCTTTGGTCTTTAGTGGTACAATAACAGATATCCTGGAACCTACAGATGAAGCCGGACCACTTTACAACTCACAAAGAGGATATATTCAAATTGATCGTGTATTCAAAAAAAAGGAACTAGAGGCAAAAAGTTACACCAATCAACAATTCTTTGTTTCCGATTGTTTTGATGGACTTGAACTAAAAAAAGATGACCCTGTCCTTGTTTTTTGCTATGATTATGAAAGTGATCTAAGCATCCCAGGAAGGCAATCCATTTTAAAAATTGATTCTTTGGATGATCCCTTGATTACTTCTATTAAAAGGTATATCGACGCTGGCCAGAATCCATCTAAAATCAAAAAGGACATGAAGCTTTGGGCGGAGTATGGTCTGGACGATGCTTTGGAAAGAATGATTCAATGCCATAACAACGCTAACTAGCCCATAAATACTTAAATTTGATAAAGCGATAATTTGTTTATAAATGAAACTTAAGATTTTCCAGATAGATGCCTTTGCTGACAAGGTTTTTTCGGGAAACCCCGCCGCTGTCTGCATTATGGACACATGGTTGGATGCTTCTTTAATGCAACAAATAGCCGCCGAAAATAATCTAGCGGAAACCGCCTTTGTAGTCAAAGATAATGGCCAATATCATATTCGTTGGTTTACCCCGGAAATTGAGGTTGATTTATGTGGACATGCCACCCTTGCCTCTGCCTTTGTGCTTTTCAATCATTATACCCCGGATTCTGAAACCATTGATTTCTATTCCTCTAGAAGCGGTCCCTTAACTGTTGAAAAAGGTAATGATGGCTATTATGTTATGGATTTTCCCGTTGACGTCTTAGAGAAGGTAGGAGCCGTCTCCGTTCTAAATGAGGCTTTAGGAATAAACCCCAAGCAGACGTTTAAAGGTAAGACCGATTATTTACTTATCTGCGATAGTCAAAAGACAATTGAGGAAATTAATCCAAACTTTTTTCTGTTGGATAAGGTAGACGCTAGAGGAGTAATAGTCTCCGCAAAGGGCGAGGACGTTGATTTCGTATCTCGCTTTTTTGCACCCAAATCAGGAATCAATGAAGACCCCGTTACAGGATCGGCCCATACGACATTGACTCCCTATTGGTCCAAAGTTCTAGGTAAGAATGTGCTTTTTGCTAAACAATTATCCCAAAGAAGTGGCAAACTTATTTGTGAAGACCTAGGCGAACGCGTAAAAATATCAGGCAAGGCCGTATCTTATTTAGAAGGGGAAATTGAACTGTAAATTCATTATAATATAAGTAATAAACCAATATCAATATGTACCCAATTATAAGAAACAGAAGACTGCGCACATCAGAATCTATCAGAAGATTGGTTCGTGAAACCATTATTACCCCAGATGACTTTTTAGTGCCATTATTTGTAGTTGAAGGCAAAAACATAAAAGAAGAAATCGCTTCAATGCCCAATTATTACCGATTGAGTTTGGATAAATTGGATAGGGAAGTTAAAGAGCTTTGGAAAATGGGACTTTGTGCTGTTTTATTGTTCGTAAAAGTTCCTGATAATCTTAAGGATAACAAAGGTACAGAGGCGTTGAATGCAGATGGGTTGATGCAGCGTGCTATAAAGACTGTAAAAAATGCCTGCCCCGATATGTTGGTCATGACCGATGTGGCCCTTGATCCCTATTCATCATACGGCCATGATGGAATCGTTGGCGATGGACAAATATTGAATGATGAAACTTGCGAAGTCTTAGCGGAGATGAGTGTTTCCCATGCCAAAGCTGGTGCTGATTTTGTAGCTCCAAGTGATATGATGGATGGTCGTATTCTTACGATTCGCGAAGCTTTGGAAGATGAAGGATTTATAAACACGGGTATCATGAGCTATAGTGCCAAATATGCAAGCGCTTTTTATGGGCCATTCCGGGATGCATTGGATTCCGCTCCTGTCAACATCAAAAATGTGCCTAAAGACAAAAAAACCTATCAGATGGACTTTGCCAACAGATTTGAAGCGCTACGTGAAACCCAAATGGATATAGATGAAGGGGCAGATATTGTAATGGTAAAACCGGGTATTGCATATTTGGACATTGTTCGTGAAATACGCAATGAAGTTGATGTGCCCGTTGCTGTCTATCAAGTTTCAGGAGAATATGCCATGTTAAAGGCAGCTGCTGAAAAAGGGTGGCTGGACCATGATGCCGTTATGATGGAGCAACTTTTGGCTATAAAAAGGGCTGGAGCGAATATCATTGCTAGTTATTTCGCGAAAGACGTTGTTAGAATTCTTGGTTAGCAAATTCAAATCTATGTCATTCCTGCGTAGGCAGGAATCCATTATTAAGTTTGATTTAAAAGAATTAATGAGAAAATCCATATTTATACTACTTGGTTTATTTTTTGTGAGTGCCTATTCCCAAGAGGATAGCGTCGTTCCCTTAGAGATAAATGCCAACCAAGGTTTGGTCTATGGCACACTTTCTAATATGGGAATGGATTCCACTTTCATTTACACAAAGGTAGATTCCATCATCGCAAGCGGCATACATAATTATGCCTTCCCAGGAGCGCAGGTGCTGGTAGCCAAGAACAGCACGGTTGTATTCCATGAAAGCTACGGTTACCATACCTATGACAGCATTCAAGCCGTTGCAAAAGATGATATTTATGATTTGGCCTCAGTAACAAAAATCATTGGACCTCTTCCTGCAATAATGAAAATGGTTGATAAAGGCAAGCTGAATCTAGACCTACCATTTAGTACCTATTGGACAGCTTGGAAAAATAGTAAGGACAAAAAGGAAATTACCCTAAGAGAAATATTAGCACACCAAGCGGGACTATCGCCATATATTGTCTTTTTAAATGAGGTAATCAAGAAAAACGGGGATTTGAAAAGACGTTTCGTACGCACCGAATCAAATTCAAGATTTAACAATCAGGCTTACGACAATCTTTTTGTGAAGAATAGCTTTAATCGCAAAATGTATCGTATGATCAATAGATCAAAAGTAAGCGATGAGAAAAAATACAAATATTCTGGACTCCCATTTTTAATATTCCCAAAGCTTATTGAACAGTTGACCGGAATATCCTATGAAGCCTATGTAACTAAAAAATTTTATTCCCCATTGGGAGCAAACACTTTAGGGTTCCGGCCCAAAACCAAGAACTACCAGAATAAAATTGTCCCAACTGAGTTGGACACCTTGTATAGACACGATTTAACACAAGGCTGGGTGCATGATGAAAATGCATCACTTTTGGGAGGTGTATCAGGCAATGCCGGTCTGTTTGGCACTGCGACTGATTTGGCCAAGATAATGCAGATGTATCAGAATTTTGGTTCCTTTGATGGAAAGCGCTTTTTATCTGAATCAACGGTAAAGGAATTTATTCGCGTACAATATCCAGAAAATGAAAATAGAAGAGGTTTGGGTTTCGATAAACCCCTATTGAACAATGCGCAGCTAACGCTAACTGATGCATACCCCGCCCCTGAGACGAGCCCAATGAGCTTTGGACATAGCGGTTTTACAGGCACTTTCGTATGGGCTGATCCAGAAAACCAATTGGTATATATTTTTCTTTCCAATCGAGTATATCCAACCCGGGAGAACAGAAATTTGTATGAAATGAACATTAGGGGAGCGCTTCAGCAAGTGTTTTATCAGGCAGCTTTACGGAATTAACCCTTATTTATCATTATTTTAGTCTCCATAAACTAAGTACATGGCATTACTTTTATTTTACGCTTTTGTTTCTGTCTTTTTCTCCTTTCTATGCTCCATCTTAGAGGCTGTTTTATTGAGCATAAATCCCACTTTTATCAATCTCAAGAAAAAAGAGGGTAAGGCTTATGCCGAAACTTTGGAAACCCTAAAAAAAGACGTAGATAAGCCTTTAATTGCCATTCTCACTTTAAATACCATTGCGCATACTGTTGGTGCAATTCTTGTAGGTGTACAGGCCAAGGTCGCATATTCGGAATTCTACGGTAGTACCCAACGAACCATTCTTGGCATTGAATTTACAGAGGACGTCATGGTGGGGGTAGTTTCGACCCTAATGACCATTTTGATCTTGGTAGCCTCTGAAATTATCCCAAAGACCATAGGAGCGACTTATTGGAAACGATTGGCGAATTTTACGGCCAAATCGCTTAAAATAATGGTCCTTATTCTAAAATGGATAGGGCTTTTATGGGTTTTACAATTATTCACTAAACTCGTTGGTGGTAAAGGGCATCATGGTAGTGTTCTTAGCAGGGAGGATTTTACAGCAATGGCAGACATAGCCCATGAAGAAGGGGTTTTTCAGGAATCTGAATCCATTGTGATCAAAAACTTGCTCAAGTTTGATGAAATCTTGGCCAAAGATGTGATGACACCCAGAACGGTAATGAAAATTGCCCCAGAAAGTAAAACCATTAAGGAGTTCTTTGACGAGAACCCCAAACTCCGATTTTCCAGAATTCCAATATATAAAGAAAAGGTTGATAATATCACCGGATTTGTATTAAAGGACACACTCTTGGAGGAAATGATCCATGAAAATGGCGACTGTCCTTTATCAACCATCAAAAGGGAAATTTTGGTCGTAGATCGTGATAAACCCATTCCTGGCCTGTTTGAGACCTTTATTTCCCAAAGACAACATATCGCACTGGTTGTAGATGAATACGGCTCAGTAAGTGGTCTGGTAACCATGGAAGATGTGATTGAAACACTACTAGGGCTTGAAATAGTCGATGAGAGCGATAATGTTGAGGATTTACAGATCCTTGCACGCGAAAATTGGAAAGTCAGGGCGAAACGATTGGGGATTATTGATGAAGATATCAAAATAGACTAATGGAAACTGCTTTCATACATACCCCTTTAGGAATTGCCAAATTGGAAGGCGACGAAAACGGTTTGGCTTCGATTACTGTTTTAAATGATGATATCCCCGCTAGTACAGTAATCCCTGAATTACTTGAAGATGCCATGTATCAGTTTCAGGAGTATTTTGAAGGCACACGGGATTCATTCAGTTTAAAACTAAGTCCAAACGGGACCGATTTTCAAAAAAAAGTTTGGGATGCGCTTCAAGATATCCCTTACGGCAAAACCGTTTCCTATTTGGGGTTATCCAAAACCCTGGGCAACGTAAAAGCCATTAGAGCTGTTGCGGCAGCGAACGGGAAAAATCCGTTATGGATTGTTATTCCTTGTCATAGGGTTATCGGCAGTGACGGTTCTTTGACCGGTTATGCAGGCGGACTTCATCGTAAAAAATGGTTATTAGACCATGAGAGCCCTGCAAAGCAACAATCCCTCTTTTAGATTTTACAAACCACGCAGTCTGTTTTTCTTTTTCTTTTAGTTAGAATTACATAATTAGTGCATTTCATCGAACATCTTTGGTCTTAAATTGAGCTTTTCGCTATTATAAGGCATTAAAAAGCTTCACTTTACAAACCACTTGGTCGGTTTTGGATAATTTTGTCATTTTCCGCTATTTCACCAATTTCTCAGGTAAATTTCGCCTGTCTAAGCCTTAAATCCATATCCGATTTTGTTCGTATATTTATTTTATGCTTTATAAACTCCATTTAGAAAATATCCTGTTTTTAGATATTGAGACAGTTCCTGAGGTTGAAAATTACGAGGATTTAGCTGATACGAAAAAAGAGTTGTGGGAACATAAATCACAATACCAGCGAAAGGACGATGTTACAGCCGAAGAATTTTATGAACGCGCAGGGATATGGGCCGAATTTGGAAAAATTATTTGCATTTCTGTTGGCTATTTCAATATTAAGGGAGATAAGAGGGAGTTTCGGGTAACCAGTTTCTCTGGCGAGGAATCTAAATTGCTAAGAGATTTTAAAACTCTTTTGAATACCCATTTTAAAAACCCTAAAAATCTACTTTGTGCGCATAATGGTAAGGAATTCGATTTTCCCTATATAGCCCGCCGTATGATCATTCACGGTATAAATTTACCCTATAAACTAGACCTCTTTGGGAAAAAACCTTGGGAAGTACCTCATCTGGACACCATGGAATTATGGAAGTTTGGTGATTACAAACATTATACTTCGCTCAAATTGATGGCTAACATATTGGGCATACCCTCACCCAAGGAGGATATTGATGGTAGTATGGTTCGCGATGTTTATTATGTGGAAGAGGATTTGGATCGCATAGTAACCTATTGCGAGCTTGATGTGGTGACCACAGCACAGGTTTTCTTAAGGCTACGAAATGAGGAATTATTGGCGGATGCTGAAATAAAGAAAGTTTAAAGACAATCATATAACCATACAATGGAATTTTTTAGAACAGTTGATATACTTACTACAGAACAAATTATTCAAGAAGTACTTATTTTGGAGAAATTGGAAGAAATGACCAATGAACTTGTACTACTGGATCAAATTGATGATAAATCAGCTTCAATCGGAGGTATCTGGGGCGAGTTTACCTTAGAGCGCAGTACCATAAATGGTGGCTTGCGCTTTGCCTTAAAAGAATGTCCCAATGCCCTAGTCTGGACCATTACTACCGGTTATCCTCCTGCGATTAATTCCTTAGTGATCCATTTAACCCTGAATCGAATAGAAAAGTCAAAGGATTTTATTGAAGAAGTTGAAGAATTTCTTGATGATCACAGTAAACGCATACACAATTATCTATCAGAAAGTCCAGTGCCGAACGTCAATAACCCTTAAATGTCAACAATTACTACTATATATAAGATCCTATGAAAAATCATAATAGGTATATTTCCTTACTGAGCTCGTTGATTTTCTCTCTTTTTTTAGTGTCATGCCAAGAGCAAAAAAAAGCTATTGAACCTAAACAACCCAATATACTTTTTATCCTAGCAGACGATTATGGTTATCATGATTTAAGCCTTACTGGAAGTAATTTCTATGAAACCCCGAACATAGACCAAATTGCAAAGGAAGGAATGACCTTTACTAACGGATATGCTACTTGTCAGGTATGCAGTCCCTCGAGGGCAAGCATAATGTCTGGTAAGTTCCCTGCACGTCATGGCATTACCGATTGGATTGGCGCTCCCACAGAAACTGATTGGCGCAAAGTGGGTAGGTTCAGCAAACTGCTTCCGCCCGATTACGAGCATAATTTACCGCATGACATGATTACGTTACCCGAGGCGATGAGAGCGAGCGGTTATAAAACCTTTTTTGCAGGTAAATGGCATCTTGGCGGTAAAGGGTCATGGCCCGAAGATCATGGTTTTGATATCAATAAAGGAGGCTGGGATGCTGGAAGCCCAAACGGAGGATACTTTTCACCCTATAAAAATCCAAATCTTGAAAATAAGGAAGATGGAGAGAATCTTTCCATGCGACTTGCCAAAGAAACTGTTCAATTTCTGAAGGAAAACAATCCAAATACCACTGGTCAGCCCGTATTTGCTTTCTTATCTTTTTACGCTGTACATGGCCCTATACAAACCACTCAGGGAAAATGGGCCAAATACAGACAAAAGGCGATGGATTTAGGGATAGTGGATCAAGGATTTAAAATGGGACATTTCCTGCCCATTCGACAAGTGCAGGACAATCCGGTTTATGCAGGTCTTGTGGAAGCGATGGACGATGCTGTTGGAACGGTTCTAAATACATTGAATGAACTAGGCCTTGACGAGAACACCATTGTCGTGTTCACCTCTGATAACGGAGGAGTTGCTGCCGGAGATGCCTTTGCCACATCAAATTTACCTCTTCGTGCCGGAAAGGGGTATCAATTTGAGGGTGGCATCCGAGAACCCTATTTCATAAAAGTCCCAGGGTTGACCAAAGGTGGTGAGCAATCGAATACCCCAGTTACCGGGACCGATTTTTACCCTACATTACTTGAACTGGCAGGACTTGATTTAAAACCAGAAGAACATCTGGATGGCGTAAGCCTCGTACCACTACTTAAAAACAAATCAATAGATGAAAGACCCCTAATATGGCACTATCCCCACTATGGCAATCAAGGAGGTGAACCCTCTTCAATAATCCGAAAAGGGGATTGGAAACTAATCCACTACTATGAAGACGGGAGAGAAGAACTGTACAATCTAAAGAATGATTTAGCGGAAAATATGGATGTCGCTAAGGATCAACCTGAATTGGTGCAACAGCTTAGCATAGACCTATTTGATTATTTAAATGAGGTTAATGCCCGATTCCCCAAGCAGGATCCTGAATATGATGCAGCAAAAGAACATGCATACCTAAAAAATGTAGTTGAAAAAAAGTGGCCTCAGTTGGAAAAGCAGCGAATGGAATTCTTGTCGGAAGAATTTGATCCAAAAAACAATTGGTGGGGAAGCCAGTTGACCAAAGATTAATTTAAGTGGTTTAGCTATTAACCATTATACTTCAGCTGAATATACACTGGAAAGTGATCGCTATAACCCCCTATATATTTGCGGCCAGCATAAGTGCGAAAAGGTGTTCCTTTGTATTTTCCCTTCCATTCCGTTAAAAACTTATCATCAAAAATATTGGCATGGGCGAAACTATGGGTGCCTTTCTCATAATTGAAAAAATTATGGGAGACCAAAATCTGGTCGAACATACTCCAGCTTCTTCTATAATTCGCACTCCCCCGTACAGGAGACCTAAGTTTTTCCATGGGATTATAAAGATTAGAGTCCTTTATCAACAATTGAATACTATTAGAATCCGGATTATCATTGAAATCTCCCATGATGATATAATTTGGGTTTGCAAATTGCTCCTCAATCTGGGTCATTTTAAGTTTAATGGTCTTTGCTGCCTCTACCCTTTTATAATCCGTTTCTATATCCCCAGTACGCCGTGATGGCCAGTGGTTCACAAAAACATGTACTTCTTCACCATTTAGATTACCGTGTACGTAAAGAATATCGCGTGTAGTATCCCTTTCACCTTCAGCATTATATACCATCAAAGCAATAGGTTCAGAAAACAAAACTTCAAAATAGTCTTTATGATAGAGTAAACCAGTATCTATTCCGCGTTCATCTGGGGAGTCATAATGCACATAATGATAAGCTTCTTTTCGCAAAGGCTCAGCATTTATCAAGTCCTGTATCGCCATTTCATTTTCGACTTCTGCAATCCCGACTAAGA
The DNA here is from genome assembly GCA_964649755.1 of uncultured Maribacter sp. GTDB lineage: Bacteria > Bacteroidota > Bacteroidia > Flavobacteriales > Flavobacteriaceae > Maribacter_A. The sequence goes on from CAZYQR010000071.1 coordinate 10,162, forward strand.
CAGGCGGTCTTTCTGTTGAATCCACACCGATTTCAGAAATGGTCTTAGCTAATTTAAACACCTTCTTCTTGTATCGTTTGGGTGTCCATTTTTTAAATCCCTTTGGTGTAAAATCGTCATCCAACGTTTTAGGATCATCAATCGTACCAAAAAGATTTTCAAGGTTGTAGAATGCAATCGTATGAAGATTAAGTTTCTTTTTTTTCTTGAAAAGTGAAAATACCATGCATTTTATTTAAGAGGATTCAAATTTACAAAAATAGCTCGGTCAGGATTATGTAAATTTGCATATTAATTAAAACTATGATAGAAAAGAAATCTATTGAATACGAAAAAGCTGTCCTGATTGGTGTCATCAATAGGGCGCAAAATGAAGAAAAGGTAAACGAATATCTTGATGAGTTGGAATTTCTAACTTATACTGCTGGGGGCGAAGTCACCAAGCGTTTTGTACAACGTGTGGATGTGCCTAATCCCAAGACAATGATAGGGAGTGGTAAAATGAAAGAAGTTGAGGACTTTGTTGAGGAGAACGAAATAGGGTCTGTCATCTTCGATGATGAACTTACACCAGG
>CAZYQR010000072.1:0-10690 GCA_964649755.1 uncultured Maribacter sp.
ACTTATTCGTGACCCCGGAGGGATTCAAACCCCCAACCCTCAGAGCCGAAATCTGATGCGCTATTCAGTTGCGCCACGAGGCCTTATATTTATTTTTCTCCATCTTCTCCCAGCTGCCGATTTTAGATACTTCTCTCTATTTCTAGCGTCAATTCTTGTTTTATAGTCCTCAGTATAAACTACTTCCCACGGAATATAAGCTATAGTAGACTTTGTTTTTCCTGAATTGTGTTGAATGATACGCTTATCTAAATTATTAGAAATACCGATATAATATCTATCAAAATTTACACTATAAATCACATAAACCTTAAACATTCCTTTACAATTCCGATACGCCCCGCCCGAACGTTCCGAACGAAGTTCGGTGCGGGCGGGTATTCAATTGCGCCACGAGGCCATTATTATCGAGCGCAATTTACACAAAAAGAACTTTGTGGAGCAATAAAAATGCGTTCTATAGGAATATTATTTTTGCACTTGACACATACACCAAAATCCTTACTATCCAATTTATCCAAACTTGATTTCAAGCCTTTTAAACGTTCTTTGGCTTTTCGCAATGCTGCATCAACAATGCTTTTATTATTGATTGCATCCATTCTAGAAACTCTTCCAATAGCATTGTCTGGTGATATGGGTTGGGCTAAATCCTCATATCTTACCACTTGTTCTTGCGTCTTAACGATTTCAGAATTCAATAATTCTCGAATTTTTCCTTTATCCATAATTTTATGGAAATTATATCTAGAAGAGCTGATAGGACATTCCTGCCGTTTTAGGATAGTTTATTTTTCACAATGGTAGATATGGTTTTCCCATCTGCCTGACCAGCTAATTCCTTTGAGACCATGCCCATAACCTTACCCATATCTTTCATGCCTTCCGCGCCTAGAACATCTATGGTTTGTACGACTACCTTCTCAATTTCTTCCTCGGTCAATTGCTCGGGTAAGAATTGTTCAATAATTGCCACTTGGGCCAATTCCGGAGTAGCTAGATCATCCCTACCTTGCTCGGTAAAAATAGTGGCACTGTCCTTTCTTTGCTTAACCAACTTTTGAATCAATTTGGTTTCATCGGCTTCAGATAATTCACCACCTGCCCCACTGGTCTGTTCCAAAAGCAGTGCAGATTTAATTGCCCGCAAAGATTCCAAAGCGACAGTGTCCTTAACTTTCATCGCCGTTTTCATTTGTTCCATTACCTGATTCTGTAAGCTCATAACCTAATGATTTTAAGACAACGAAGATAAAAAATAAACCCGAAAATAGTTACTATTTCCGGGTTTAAAGCAGGTTGTTCAACTAGTCGTTAATCCACATTATCATGTAAGAATGAGTTGTTGGAACGCAACTGAATCTCATCGTTACTATCTTCACTCAATGTAGTTCTTGAAACTTTATTCTGTACTGGGTTTTCATCCAAGTCTATTCCTTGGCGCTTATACGCTGGCTCTTTTTCAATTTCATCAATATTGCCAAGGTTATTTTGAAACTTATAATTGAAATCTTTCAATTTTTTCCTGCGTTCATCTGCCCTTTCCTTTAACAACTCCTCTATTGGGCTATCCATCGGATCAACCTCTTTTATTGTTGCGGTGGCTGTTTCTGACCCTTCAGTAGCTAAGGTTTTCTTTTCGAAAATCAATTCATCCTCAATTATCTTGGGTTCGAACTCCTCAGCTTTTGATTTAGCCCCGGTCAATTTGTTTTCCAACTCCATATAATCATCCAAACTATAGCGCGTCTCTCCTTCTTTATTATATTCCAAAACAGGAATTACCTCTACATGTTCGTTAACATCAATGTCCTTGACATCATCATCCAAATTAAAGGTAATCACGTTCTCATTTTCCTCCACTTCACTTGAACTTGCCAAAGGCATGTCAAAACTTATAGCGAATTGGTCTTCCTCGACCTTCTTAGAAGACACCACTTCTGGATCTATAACCTCAATATCCTCCACAGTTTCCTTAGCATCGAAAATCACGAAATCATCTTCTGAAACATTCTCCGCGATTACTTCCTCATAAAAAACATTGAAATTCTTAATGTAATTGGTCGTTGGAATCAAGTCTAAACCATCCAATTCCTCAATTTCAGCCTTAAATTCTGGCTCGTCGTTTTCCGCTTCTTCATCAACCAACTGATGTACAATATTCTGGGGGATTATTTGCTTAGGAGTTAAATCTTGTTCTGCTTTTTGCTCCTCTTCAAGAGTATGAATTATTTTTTTGGATTCTGTATTTACAATGTCATCTTGTTGGTCAATATTGAAACCAGTAGCGATAACGGTTACGGCAATCGCTTCCCCTAAGGTATCATCTTCACCGACACCCATAATGATATTGGCTCCATGTCCAGCTTCTGCTTGAATATGATCATTGATTTCACCGATTTCGTCAATAGTGATTTCCTGTGATCCAGAAACAATCAACAACAATACGTTCTTAGCTCCCGAAATCTTATTATCGTTCAATAACGGTGAATCCAATGCTTTCATGATGGCCTCATTGGCTCGAGAAGAACCAGATGCCATGGAAGAGCCCATAATCGCAGTACCACTATTTGAAAGTACTGTTTTAGCATCACGTAAATCTATGTTTTGTGTATAATGGTGCGTAATTACTTCAGCAATACCACGTGCAGCCGTTGCCAAGACTTCATCTGCTTTTGAGAAACCAGCTTTAAATCCTAAGTTACCGTAAACTTCTCTTAATTTATTATTATTTATGACTATGAGCGAGTCAACATTGGCACGTAACTTCTCAATACCTAACTGGGCTTGTTCACAGCGCATCTTACCTTCGAATTGAAAAGGCATAGTAACAATCCCTACTGTAAGGACATCCATCTCTTTAGCTTGTTTGGCAATTACCGGAGCAGCACCAGTACCTGTTCCCCCGCCCATTCCAGCAGTTATGAATATCATTTTCGTAGTAGTATCCAACATAGATTTTATATCCTCCATGCTCTCGATAGCCGCCTGTTCACCAACTTCTGGATTTGCACCAGCGCCCAATCCTTCTGTAAGTGATACGCCTAATTGTATTTTATAAGGAACTGGACTGTTATCCAAAGCTTGTGAGTCCGTATTGCAGACAATGAAGTCAACTCCGTTAATTCCTGCCTGGAACATGTGGTTAATGGCATTGCTTCCGCCGCCACCCACACCAATGACCTTTATTACGTTGCTTTGATTCTTAGGTAAATCAAAAGCGATACTCTCAATTTCAGTGTTCTTGCTCATAGTGTTTATATTACTGGTTTTATAGTGTTTATATTTTCTACGCTATTCTGCGTTATCCAAGAAATCTTTCAATTTTTCAGACCATTTATCAAATACTGTTTTTCGCTCACCTCTTTGGTTATCTGTTTTCATCTTGCCCGTACTATGGTCGGCATATGCCATTTCCTCAAGGTTCTCTTCATCTTCATCTATATGTATCTCTTTATCATTATTCTTGACAGCATTCATTAGTAGACCAACGGCAGTGGCATATAAAGGACTAGCCACAGCTTCATCGGTATCTCCTGCCAAGTGCTCATTAGGATATCCTATTCTCGTATCCATTCCAGTTATGTATTCCACCAATTGTTTCAAGTGATTTAGTTGACTACCTCCACCGGTCAAAACAATACCTGCGATCAATTTCTTCTTTTGCTCTTCGTGACCGTAATTCTTGATTTCCACATATACCTGTTCAATAATTTCCACAACCCTTGCATGAATTATCTTCGATAGGTTTTTTAGGGTGATTTCCTTTGGTTCACGCCCTCTTAAACCGGGAATTGAGACAATCTCATTCTCCTTGTTTTCACCCGGCCAAGCTGATCCGAATTTTATTTTCAATAGCTCTGCCTGCTTTTCAATAATAGAGCAGCCTTCTTTAATGTCTTCAGTAATAACACCACCACCAAAAGGAATTACAGCTGTATGCCTAATAATACCATCCTTGAAAATGGCCAAATCCGTTGTGCCACCTCCTATATCAATCAATGCAACACCGGCCTCTTTTTCTTCCTGGCTCAATACTGCATCTGAAGATGCCAAGGGTTCAAGTGTGATTTTTCCCAAATCCAAACCGGCACTTTTAATACATCTCCCCACATTTTTGATTGAGGAAACCTGACCCACCACCACATGGAAATTGGCTTCCAGTCTTCCGCCATACATTCCTATGGGTTCTTTGATTTCAGCTTGCCCATCAACTTTATATTCCTGGGGTAAAACGTGGATGATTTCCTCACCAGGAAGCATTACTAGTTTGTAAACCTGATTGCAAAGTCTATCCAAATCATCCTCATTGATAACCTCTTCAGCATCCGCTCTAGTAATATAATCGCTATGTTGTAAGCTACGTATATGCTGACCTGCAATACCTACAACAACGGAACCTATTTTTAAGCCAGAATTTATCTCTGCCTCTTCAACAGCTTGTTGGATGGATTGTATCGTCTGTGTTATGTTATTGACGACACCTCTATGCACACCCAAACTTTTTGACCTACCAATACCAAGTATCTCAATCTTCCCGTATTCATTTTCCTTGCCGATTATGGCAACGATTTTCGTAGTTCCGATATCTAAACCAACTGAATATTTATCCTGTTCCATTTTCTATATTATATTTTGGTGCACACTACTTGATTATTAAACTCTAAGCTTACTACATTATATTCTTCCAAGGTCTCATCCTTGTTTGCCTTCGTATAAAATGCCTTGAAGTTGTTGAATTTCTCTTCTAGATTATCAACCCCACCCAAATTCACAACAAACTGTTCCATTCTAAACTTCAATTGGTACTTTGCATCATCTTCAATATGGATACCAATCACATTTTTCCGCAAGAAATTATCTTTGTTTATGTATTTTAAAATCTCATAAACATCTTCAAGACTCTTACCCGTTATCTTACCAGTGATAATTGGAACTCTGGCAGAATGACTCATGGATAATGGCATACTTAATCCTTCATCATCCAGATAATACTTAGAATTCCCCTCAATTCGTCCGATTGGCTTGCGTTGTACGATTTTCGACGTAAGCTCACCGTTTATAGTAAGATAAACTTGGGCACTTTTTACCATTTCATTGGCCTCTATGACCTTCTCCATAGTATTCAAAACTAATTTTTCTTTCGGCACATTTGTCATGGGTCCGTAATTTTGTATTAACAATTTATTAACCATGCCCTCTGTGATGTAAAGATTCTGATCCCCAACGAATTCTATATTCAACCCTTTAACACTTTTTTCTTCGCTTCTATGGTTAGAAAACGCGTAAAGCCCGGTAATTACAAGTAAAAGGGCTATCATTTTGATGTAGTTCCAATTAATTCGCATATTCAAATTCTTTTTTTATTCTTGACACTTCCAATCCTATATCGCCTGCACCCATGGTTACCAAAACATCAGGGTTTTGTGCTTTTACTTCCAGGATTATGTTTGCCTTTTCAATTAATTTTTTATTTTGATTTTCAATCTTATCCAACAGCCAAGACGAGGTAATTCCAGGTATTGGTTTTTCCCTTGCGGGATAGATATCCAATAATAGAATACTATCGAATCTTGACAAACTCTTTGCAAATTCTTCTGCAAAATCCTTAGTTCTGGAAAATAAGTGAGGTTGAAAAACCGCTAACACCTTTTTATTGGGATGCATCTCTGAAATAGCCTCAAAAACCGCATTTATCTCTGTAGGATGATGCGCATAATCATCAATAAATATAAAATCGTCCTCTTTGATCTTATATGAAAATCTTCGCTGCACTCCTTTGAACGTCTCCAAGGCTTCAACAAGGCGATAGGGCGGGGAACCAGCTTCTATCGCCATTGCAAAAGCGACCAACCCATTAAGCAGATTATGCCTTCCAGGTTTGTTGAATTTAACCCCTGTCAATATGGTTTCAGGGGTTCCCAAATCAAATATGTAGGTGCCATGTTCTATTTTCAGGTTTCGAATGCAATAATCCGAATCATCTTCAATTCCATATGTCGTTCCTTTTAATGGTAAACCATTTCGAACGAATAGTTTCCCTCCTGGTTTTAATTTGCCAACAAAATCATTGAACGACTTTGTAAGCTCTTCATTACTGCCATAAATATCCAAATGGTCAGCATCCATAGATGTGACACAGGCCACATTTGGAAAAAGCCGCAAAAAAGAACGGTCAAATTCATCAGCTTCAACTACTGAATAATCTGAGCCTTTAAATAAAAAGTTGCTATTAAAATCTTCTGAAATACCTCCCAAAAATGCAGTAAATGATGTTCCCGTCTCATTGAGCAAATGCGCCAAAATACTCGAGGTTGTGGTTTTACCATGCGTTCCCGCAACCGCAAAACAGAAGGTATCTTTCGTGATTATTCCCAATACCTCTGATCGCTTTTTCACTTCAAAGCCATTCGTCATAAAATATTGGTATTCCGAATGATCATCCGGTACTGCAGGCGTATAAACAACAAGGGTACTTTCTGTATGCTTATATAAATCATTTATTGCCGCTACATCATCGTTATAATGAATATCTATACCCATTGCAGCTAGCTCCAGGGTCAATGGAGTCTCAGTTTTATCATAACCGGCTACATTCTTTTCAATGAACTTAAAATAACGCGCCAAGGCCGACATTCCAATGCCGCCAATACCGATAAAATAAACGTTATGTATATCTTTCAAGCTCATTTATTCAAATAACAATTTTTCTATTTCGTCAACTATATCTTTTGTAGCATTTGGCTTTGCCAATTTCTTAATGTTAGTTGCCAAATCCTCTTGTTTAGATTTGGATTGGAATACATCGTCAAAAACATTCTCAAAATCACTATCCAAATCTTTTTCCCTTACCATCAATGCTGCATGTTCCTGAACTAAGGCTTTTGCATTTTTTGTTTGATGGTCCTCAGCTACATTTGGTGAAGGAATAAATAGTACTGGCTTGCCCACAATACATAGTTCAGAAACCGAACTGGCGCCCGCTCGAGATATGATAATATCACCAGCGGTATAGGCATGATCCATTCTATTTAAAAAATCCAATACCTTGATTGTATCTGAGTTGTACTTTTTATATTCTTCATAATAAAGTTTACCACATTGCCATATTACTTGTATGCCTAGGTCATTGAAATAATCCAACTTTTGTTCAATCAATTGATTTATTCTTCTCGCCCCAAGGCTTCCTCCTAAAACCAGCAGCGTTGTATTGCTAGCATCCAATCCAAAGAAGTCCAATGCCTCATTTTTAGTATCCCCCAATTCAACCAAATCACTCCGAACCGGGTTACCGGTCTTTACTATTTTCGCCAATGGAAAGAAAGCTTCCATTCCATCATAAGCCACGCAAATCTTGGCTACTTTATTTTTCAATAATTTGTTCGTTATACCGGCATAAGAATTTTGTTCCTGTAATACACATGGAATTCCCCTGCCAGAGGCAACTTTCAATAATGGACCACTGGCAAAGCCTCCCGTACCTACTACCACATGGGGTTTAAACTTGGTCACTATTTTGCCTGCTTTGATCAAACTACTTATTAATTTAAATGGAAACATTAAATTTTTAAGGGTCAGTCTCCTTTGTAACCCAGAAATCCATAATCCTTCTATTTCATAACCTGCCTGTGGTACTTTTTCCATTTCCATCCTATCCTTGGCCCCTACGAACAAGAACTCAGCATTTGGATGTCTTTTTTTTAATTCATTTGCTATGGCGATAGCAGGATAAATATGCCCCCCAGTACCACCTCCAGATAAAATAAACCTATAATTGCCCACTCAATACTTCTAACGGATTAGTATCATCGATTTCAGCATTATTTAAATCAGAAACATCACTTTTTCTACTTGCACTCAATATTATTCCGATGGCCAAACAAGTCATCCAACTTGAAGTACCACCACTGCTGATCAATGGTAAGGTTTGACCAGTAACCGGAAACAATTCAACCGCTACGGCCATATTTATCAATGCTTGAAATACAATGGGCAAGCCTACTCCCAATACAAGGAGTTTCCCAAATATTGTTTGGCTACCATTCGCAACAATCACTATTCTAAATAACAATAGTAAATAGAAGAACATGAGTACAAAGCCACCAACCAATCCGTATTCCTCAACGATAATGGCATAAATAAAATCCGAAGAGCTCTGGGGCAAAAAGTTCTTTTGCACGCTTTTTCCAGCACCTTTGCCTAAAATTCCACCAGAGGCAACCGCAATTTTGGCCCTTTCTATCTGATAATCAGCTTCTGTATCTTCCGGGTTTGAGAAATTTTCTATTCTACTGATCCATGTATCAACACGATTGGGAAACAAATCAGGTGCAGCTTTAGCTGTAAGTATGAACATGGTTAGGCATAAAATCCCAGTGCCGATAATTCCCATTAAATATTTCATAGGATATCCTCCTAAAAAACACAACAATATAACCATGGAAAAAATAATCGCTGCGGTTGAAAAATTGGCAGGAAGAATGAGTATTATAACTATAAAGACCGGAACCCAAAGCGGAAGAATACTTTCTTTAAAAGTTATGACATCATCTTTGATTTTTGTTAGGTATCGAGCCACATAAATCATCAACACAACTGCAGCCAGATTTGAGGTTTGAAATGTAAATCCTACCAAAGGAATACGTATCCATCGACTGGCATTTGCACCTTCAATAGTTGTGCCTTGGGCCAAGGTAAATACCAACAACACCAAAACAATGGGCATGGCAATCAATGATAGCCCTTTAAAAAAGTGAGCTGGAATATTATGCACTCCATAAATGATTCCGAAACCCAAAAACAATAAAAGGGCATGTTTGACCAGATGACCACCAGTAGTGCCATTACCTACCACATATACCAAGTTGCTACTCGCACTATAGACTGGCAAAAACGAAAACAAGGCCAATAGTGCAACTACGGCCCAAATGGCTTTATCCCCTTTAATATTTTTAAAGAAATTCAACACTGCTATAAATTTTTAATCGCTTCTTTAAATTGATGTCCTCTATCCTCATAATTTTCGAACAAATCGAAACTCGCGCATGCCGGTGACAATAAAACAGTATCACCACGTTCAGCAATTTTATAAGCAACCTTAACGGCTTCTTCCATGGCATAGGTTTCAACCATTAAGTCGACTACATTACCAAATGCATAAACAATTTTTGAATTGTCATTTCCTAAACAAATAATGGCCTTTACTTTTTCACGTACCAACGGCATTAATTCTTTATAATCGTTGCCTTTATCAACTCCACCAACAATCCAAACCGTAGGGGCACTCATGCTGTCTAATGCATAATAAGTTGCGTTCACATTCGTGGCCTTGGAATCGTTGATATATTGAAAATGTTGAATTTTGAGGACTTTTTCCAATCTATGCTCGGCGCCCTGAAAATTGGCAATACTCGCACGTATGGTTTCCTTTCGGATACCAATTAATTTTGCCACTGTACTTGCGGCCATTGTATTCTTTAAATTGTGCTTGCCTTCTAATGCTAGTGTACTTGTCGTCATTTCTAAAGTCTCGTTATTTGTCTTAATTATTATTATATCGTTCTTCACATATGCGCCTTTATTCAATTCTTTCTTAATTGAAAAAGGCATTAATATGGATTTAACCGGGTGGTCAGCCAACCATTCTACAATAACCCTATCATCAGCATCATAAATGAGATAATCCTCTGCCGTTTGGTTTTCTGTTATTCTGAATTTAGAAGCTACATAGTTTTCAAACTTGTACTCGTAGCGGTCTAAATGGTCTGGCGTAATGTTTGTAATAATGGCTATGTTCGGCTTAAAATCGACAATGCCGTCCAATTGAAAACTGCTTATTTCCAAAACATAGAAATCAAGGTCTTTTTCTGCTACCATCCTGGCAAAACTGTCACCAATATTGCCAGCCATACCAACCTTTAATCCTTCTTCTTTAAGAATATGATTAGTGAGCATGGTTGTTGTGGTCTTGCCGTTGCTTCCGGTTATTCCGATAATCTTTGCATCAGTATATTTCGATACAAATTCTATCTCAGAAATGACTGGAACACCTTTTTCCTTCAATTCAACAATTAAAGGAACCGTATCAGGTATACCAGGGCTCTTCATAACAACATCGGCATTCAGAATTTCACCCCTAGAATGTTTTTCTTCTTCCCAATTAATCCCAATATGTTCAAGAACGTCTTTATATTTTTTCTTTATTTTCCCATTGTCCGAAACAAAAACTTCGAATCCTTTTTTCAACCCCAAAATGGCAGTGCCAACTCCACTTTCTCCTCCGCCTAGGATTACCAATCGCGCCATCTATCTTACTTTTAGCGTCACTATCGTTATAATCGCCAACATGATTCCTACAATCCAAAAACGGGTAACTATCTTACTTTCATGGTACCCTCTTTTCTGATAATGATGGTGTAAGGGGGCCATTAAGAATATTCGCTTACCCACTCCCGATATTTTCTTGGTGTATTTGAAATACCCAACCTGTAACATTACAGAGATTGACTCGGCGAAGAAAATTCCACATAATACAGGAATCAATAACTCTTTTCGAATGATTATCGCAATTACCGCGATTACGCCACCTATTGTCAAACTCCCGGTATCTCCCATAAATACAGTAGCAGGAAACGCGTTGTACCATAGAAACCCAACTAGGGCACCCACAAATGCTGTTACAAAAACCAAT
>CAZYQR010000073.1:0-10408 GCA_964649755.1 uncultured Maribacter sp.
TAGCTTTTTTGCTCCCCGCGTACATGACATATTTCACTAAGCGGGATTCTAATTGGCTATTGAATACTTTTATTTTTCTAGATGGTCTTAATCCCACAAATTTAAGGGCTTCCAAATTCGAGGTAATGAACCAAGCATCTGTTCCTGGGTATTCTTGCTTAAGTGTATCACCAATAGAAGCATAAAAATCTTCCATATCAAGGTTTAACCGTTCACCATACGGCGGATTGAACACCATATGTAAATGATTATCGGTAAACTTGGTTGAATCAAAAAAGCTCTTGCGTTCGACGGTGATATATTCAGACAGATTGGCGTTGGCAATATTATCGATAGACTTTCTAACTGCAGATGGGGCTTTGTCATAACCCACTATTTTATGATGGAATTCCCTAGTTTTATTTAAACTACTATCAATGATTTTTTGTAAAAGCTCTTCATCAAAATCTTCCCACTTTTCAAAGGCAAATTCCTTTCTGTTAATGTTTGCTGGGATATTACATGCAATCATGGCGGCCTCTGTCAAAAAGGTGCCACTGCCACACATTGGATCAAGAAAATCCGATTGTCCGTCCCAACCACTTAATAATAATAGGCCAGATGCCAAAACTTCGTTAATCGGTGCAATGTTGGTTGCTGTTCTATACCCTCTATGATGTAATGATCTACCCGAACTATCCAAAGACACATTACAATGTTCTTTATGAATATGAACATTAAGGCGAATATCAGGAAACTTAACATCTACACTAGGTCTTTGCCCTTCAGTATCCCTAAATTTATCTACAATAGCATCCTTTATTTTTTGGGAAACATACAGTGAATGGGTAAAAACATCAGAAAATAAGGTGGTGTCTATCGCAAAAGTTGTATCGGCCGACAGCACTTCGGTCCAATCCAATTTATAAATCTTTTTATAAAGCTCATTCTCGTTTCGAACAGAGAAGGAATGTATAGGTTTTATAATCTTGATAGCCGTTCGTAAACATAGGTTCGCCTTATACATAAATCCGGTATCACCATCGAACGAAACACTGCGCACACCTTCCTTAACATTACTTGCACCAAGATTCCGTAATTCCTTCGCTAAAAGCTCCTCAAAACCAAATAAAGTCTTGGCGACCATTCTAAAATTATTGTTCATATGCTTTATAAAGATTGCGACAAAAATACAGTATTTTTACGCCATCCACAGTATGTGGAACCAAATAGTACCTGTACCTAAACCAGCATTAATGACCTATTTATTGCTCATTCTCGGGGTTTTGTTAAGTTTTGGATTCGTTTACATTGTAAAACCAAAAAACAAAGAGAATTTCAAGCTATTGCTAGCTTTTAGTGGAGCTTTTTTATTAGCCTTGACCATTTTTGAGCTTTTCCCATCAGTATATGATAAATCAGATTCCAAGACCATTGGCGTCTTTATAATGTTGGGAATATTATTGCAGATATTCTTGGAATTCTTTTCCAAGGGTGCAGAACATGGGCATGTACATTTAGACAGTGAAAAGACCAACTTTCCTTGGTTATTATTTATTAGTTTATCAATTCACTCCTTGTTGGAAGGCTTTCCCATTGAAAAACATGATACTATTCTATATGGCATCTTAATCCATAAAATACCAATTGCTATTATCTTGAGTATCTTCTTATTAAATTCGAAAATTAAGATAGCTAACGCATTATTCTTTATTGTTTTATTTTCATTGATGACTCCTTTGGGAAGTTATCTTGCAGCTAATTTTGAATTTGCCACTACCTATTATGCTCCTATTACAGCGTTGGTGATAGGTGTGTTTTTACATATTTCCACCGTTATCTTATTCGAAAGCACCGAAGGTCATAAATTTAATCTGAGGAAACTGCTTGTGATTATATTGGGAATTATAATCGCATATGTCTTATAAATGTTTAGCAAGGAAGATTCAAAAAGACTACGCCAGGATTTCTGGATTTCTTTTGGGAAATCATATCCTCGGAAATGGATTTTGTATAATACCAAAATAAAAGGACTGTCTTTAAAATTTCATTTTGAGCTAAAAAGGGCTATGGTGTCTTTAGATATAGAACATACCGATTTAGAGAAGCGAATAGAACTTTGGGACAAATTGATTTCTTTAAAATCTATCCTAGAAGAAGAATATATTCCTGGAATACTATTTGCAGACTCCCTTATTCTGGATAACCAAAAGGAGATTTCAAGGATTTACATCGAAAAACAACATTTGTCTATCCATAACAAGAATACTTGGCAAGAAACCATGATATTTTTGAATAACACGATGGAGAAATTTGAAGCCTTTTTTGTTGAATATAGAGATATTATTAGCTCCTAAGCCGTTCTATTGGTTATTCAATTAATCCAAAGAAAAAGGATTAACCAAAACATTATATTTATTTCTGTTATTTCATTTCTATACTCCGGAAAATGAACTAAACCCGCCATCAACATCAAATATTTCACCCGTAACGAAACTTGAAGCATTGCTTAATAAATAATGCACCATACCATTTAACTCACGAGCTTCTCCAAAACGACCCATGGGTGTATTAGTAATTATATTTTCACCTCTAGATGTATAGCTTCCATTTTCATTTATTAATAATCGTCTGTTCTGATTGCCAATAAAAAACCCAGGGGCAATTGCATTTACCCTAACCTTATCATTAAATTTTGAAGCCAGTTCATTCGCCATCCATTTGGTGAAAATATCTATCCCAGCTTTTGCCACAGAATAACCTAAAACTCGAGAAATAGCTTGTTTAGAAGCCATAGAAGAGATATTAATGATTGAGCCATGGCCTTGATTGGCCATTAACTCACTTAAAACAATGGTTGGGATAATAGTACCGTAAAGATTGATATCAATTACGTTTTTCGTGTCTTTAAGTTCAATATCATATATTGTTTGGTTCTCAGTTAAAGTAGCTCCTGGGACATTTCCTCCCGCAAGATTAATTAGTCCATCAAGATTTTCATATTGCGTAGCAATTTTTTTCCTAACTACAACCAATTCTTCCTCATTTAATACGTCGACCTCAAAAGAAGTTGCACAACCACTTTTTATGGCATTTAATTCAGCACATTTGTCATCCAATTTATTTGTAGACCTGCCCAATAAAATAACCTTGGCGCCATTTTCAACTAAATACGTTGAGATTGAGCCCCCAAGTGTTCCAGTACTACCTGATAATGCGTAATACTTGTCTTTTATATTGAATAATTTATTCATTATAGCTTTTAATTTTCGTTTCCCTTAGCCATTTTATAGGCTTCAACGGTAGTATAGTATTTCGTTATCATATTCGGGACTTCCCATTTTGGTAATTCTCCTGCTTTCAAGTATTCAAGATAATTTTGGGTTACTTGTGCAAAATGAGCTTCATGACCTATCTTGAATTCATCAGGAATATTGATTTTCCAAATTGAATTCGATAATTTGTCTGCGGTTGTACCAGGAAATAGTTCAGTAATTTCTTTGGATAAGGCCCTATTGAATCCTTCTTCAAAATTCAATTTGTCTAAAACTTCAATATACAGGGTTGGCTTAAAATTTTCATCTTTCCCTTGCCTAATAATCAAATTACTCTTGGTGCCACGCATTATACTATAATGCGTATCTCCTGTACCCTCAGGAGCCTGATAATTCCAGATAACAGATACTTTGGCATGCTTTCCCCTTATTTTATAATTCATTTCACCATTACAGTAAACATTCAATTTATTATCAACTAAATCTTTTTCAAGAAAAGTGGGGAACGATGCTAAACCGGTTACCTTTTTAAATTCAGTATTGTTCAAAATAGTTGGCCAGCGTTTAGCTGAGAGCATATTTATTTCCGTGGAATCTATTATTTCTGACGGAAATGCTTCCCATTGCACCAAATCAACTAAATGTGTGGTCACATCTACGATGCCCTCACCTTCTTCATTTACATTAAAAAACCAAGGCGGTCTTACTAAGGGTTGGCCTGATACATATTTAAAGAAATGATGTACACTTTCCTTACTTATCGCAGGTTCTTCAAGTGTGCCATCTACTAGTTCTCCAAATACATTTGGCAATGTTGATATGAGTTTTTGCATGGCAGTTGTTGACTCGAATCGCTCAGTCATAATATCATAAATTAGAACCCCTTTCTCTTTAGAGATTTTAAATGCTTGCTTTAATTTTTCAAAACCTTCTTGATCAATGACCAAGGGTTTGTCGGCATAAACATTTAATCCTGCTTTGACCGCCTCGAGAACATAATCAATTTTTTTTGAATTTTTTCCTGCCACAACCATAACATTACCAGGCCTTCTTGAAATCATCTGGTCAAGATAATCATCACCGAAATAGGCTTCGACATTCCATTGGGTTGGTTTTTCTTCTCTTGAATTATATCCGTTTATCTTGTTTAGAAAATCCTGAACCTCTAAACCCTCCGGCGCAAATACATGTATTGTTGAATCCACTTCTTTATACATGGTTTTTTGAACCAAAGCAGCATGAAAATGGCCTGGGTCCAAGGTCATGAATTTCACATTTTCAGAGTTATTATCATCCATCTTTTGAATTTGCTCTTTATCTCCGCAACCAATACAAAGGCCTAATAGTAAAATGTGAATTATATATTTCATGGATATAAATAATTTAAGTAATAATTTAATCCTCATTCCAATAGCAGGAAAGGGAGAGTACTTTTTATCTGCTTTTAGCTTAAACTTTAACGTAATCTGTTCCGTATGGTTTACGTTGCCCACGATGTAGCATTGCATTGGCTTCATCATCGTTTATAAATATCTCTTTTTCAGGATTCCATTCAAGCTTACGGTCAAATTGCATTGCTATATCACTAATTAAACAGGTTGTACAGGCTTTATGCCCCTTCTCAATGGGTGATATGGGTTCTTTACGGCTTTTAATACATTCTAGCCAATTGCCATGCTGATCATCTATTTTATATAGATGGGTCTCATTTTCCCCAATTTGTGAAGTCAATATTTTTAGATCAGATGCATTTAAGGCCTTACTACTTTTTTCTTTATCCACGGGATCCGAAGCAGATGCTGTATAAGACCCGCGAGAAACAAAAATCCAGCCATCTTCACCAATATATTTTATTCCATTGGTATATCCTCCACTCGTATAGACCGTAATATCGTTTGCATATTCGTGTTTCACCAAGAAATCTCCGTGAACATTCCACAAACCAGATTTAGGGAATTCTGCAAGTGCCTCGACAGAAATAGGGCCTGTCAATTCAGTGTCCATTCCCCATGCCGCTGAATCATAATGGTGTTGCCCCCATCCTGTAATCATTCCTGCTCCATAATTTCTTTGTCGTAGCCAACCTGGTCTACTATAGTCGTTTTGAGGATGTACCCCGATCTCAGTGTAAGGTACCTCTGGGGTAGACCCCAACCACATGTCAAAATTCAAGTTATTCGGGATTGGCATTTCTGGAGCTTCAGGACCAGCAGGATCTCCGGGAAGTCCAATCTTGACCGTATGAATTTTACCAATGCGCCCATTTCTTACTAACTCAGCCGCAATCCTGAACTGTGGCATTGCCCTCTGTTGTGTCCCAACCTGTAAAATCACATTTTTACTCTTTACTGCATCCCGTAGTTGCTGCCCTTCCTTAATTGTTAGCGAAGTTGGTTTTTGAAGATAGATATCTTTCCCAGCGAGCACCGCTTCCATAGCTGGTTGTGAATGCCAATGATCTGGAGTACTTATTACGACCGCATCAATGTCCTTATTCAAAAGCATCTCGCGATAGTCATCATACATTATAGTGTCCATATACTTTTCCTTTCCTGTCTTTTCTTTATAATAAGAGTCGACAAGAACTTTCGCATCAGCTACCCTTTTTGAATCTACATCACAAACAGCTACGTACCGTGCACTGTCAAAGCGAATAGTATCATGAATATCATGATCACGTGCTATACGCCCACATCCAATCTGGCCGATATTGATCTTATTGCTCGGCGCGTCTTTTCCCAAAACATGGGCTGGAACTATAGTTGGAAAGCCAACCATGGCAGCGGTACCTAAGGCAGTTTTATTAATAAAATTCCTTCTTTTCATAATATCTTGGTTTTTCTAATCTTTGATTAAACTCATTTTTGGTGCTTTTACAAAGGCTTGCCAATATTCTTCAGCTTCTTTGGCCGTCAAATCATCTTCGAAAACGACCATTCTATATTTTAGCTGATATTCTTTTTGGGGTTCAATTTTCCACTCCTCATGTCGTATTGGGCAAAATTCAAAAAACATATCACCTCTCCCTTCATTAGCATCAATGGGCCAAATTCTCATCGGCTCAGGATGAGATCGATTTTCAGAATGACTCATGAATAAAACACCATTCGTACTTTTTCCATCAGCTGATTCACCCCTAACGATACACCATCTGGCATTCGTTCCATCGGCAGATAATCTATCTTTACCCTCCGATGTCAATACCGAACAGTTATCTGCGGTCCAGCGTTCAGTAAACCGCATACCTATACCTCCGCCATAGCGATAGGCTTCAAAGAGGATGCCATTTTCCAAAGGGGATTTAAAGGTGGTTTTGTAATCGAACATATATCGGTCAGGCCTATTCAAACCCCAAAGTGTTATCTTAAGATTTTCATCCAATGCAACTTGAGGTTCTTTTTCTGTGATGAAATCAATATGTTCTTGTCCTGCATCGAACGATGCGAAAATTGGACCTGAAGTAGTGGATTTAAAATTCTTAAAAAGTACCGTTCCTTTACGATCTCCCAAATTCCAAAAATCAACCTGTTGCCCTTTAATCTGGGTATGTGTCCAAGGGCCCCACATGCCATAATGATGATAATGATCCGGCGGCTGAATTCGCGACAGGGTATCCCCTTTTGGAGATAGCACGGGATGGATGAATCCGGATTTTCTATAAACGGAATCAATCCCTTTAGGAGGATATGAAATACCATATCTATACATGAGTCTTGGTTTTTCATTTATTAACATCACCAAATTTTCATCTTCTTTTCGGACACTTACATCATTCTTGGAAATATTAATCTCCTCTTTTTTTATTATATACTCCTGAGTATTTCCTTTATGTAAAAACCACAATTTATCCCCATCAATTTGAAATGGAACAGTTTCCCAGCCTCTTTCCGTATTTTGGTATGGAACAATGTCCTTGGATTGCAACCAATCTTCAGATTCAACCAAATTAATCGAAACAGGGTATTCGTCTATATCAGGAAACGAGTCATTCAATTGCAAATGAATAATTTTGTTGTTAGAACAGCTTAGTCCCGTCAACATTATGAAGATTAGCGAAGGAAGTATTAAATAGCGGATTTTAATCATTTAACTAAATGCTAAACAAAAAGTTTATGTTAATTTACAACTAGTTTCACAAAAAAAATTAGTTCTAAGAAAAGATATTAAAAAATCAAATTTATATACCTAATTAATGAAAAAAATAGTTTTCTTCTCCCTAATTCTATTATTCGTTTGTTCCATTTACAGTCAAGAGAATCAAGCTTTTGAAATTAGTGATGAATGGCTCTCGAAAATAGAGCGCATAGCCCCGGGCAAGCCTACTGTCGAGAATGTGGGCAAAAAGAAAATTCTGGTTTTCTCAAAGGCAACAGGATTTTATCATTGGACAATTCCGCATAATGTGGCAATGTTGAAAATCCTAGCTAAAAAATCCAAAGTTTTTGAATTACATATAGGGTATGACATCGCAAATTTTGATAAAAAAAATCTCAAAAAATATGATGCGGTTATCCTTAATAATTCTAATCCAATAGGACCTAAGCGGGATTTATTCTCTGATTTGTTAAAAGCAAACACTTCACTAACTGATGAACAAATAGCAATTGAAGCACCGAAATATGAAATGAATCTAATTAATTATGTTGCAAAAGGTGGTGGTTTGATGCTATTACACGGCGCTATAGTGGTTCAAAATAATTCTGGTGCTTTCAGTGAAATGACTGGGGGGAGTTTTGATTACCATCCAAAGCAACAACGAATGCATGTAAAAGAGGTAGACAAAAAACACCCATTGGTAAAAGCGTTTAAGGGTAACGGACTTACTCATGTAGACGAACCCTATTTTTTTAAGAATGCCTATTTCGAATACAACTTTAGACCGTTGCTATACATAGAGGTGGACAAGCTTGAAGACGTAAAAAAAGCGGTCGATAATAATATTAATTATGTTTCTTGGATCAAAAGACATGGAAAGGGAAGAGTATTTTACAGTTCTCCTTCACACAATGCACAGAGTTTAGACAATCCAGAATTGCTACAGTTTTTCTTGGATGGCATGCAGTATGTTGTCGGTGATTTGAAATGTGATGATTCACCGATATCCAACAAATAAGAATTTGATTTAATCAAACTACATCATAAAAAATAAAAAGCCAGTGGCTAATCGCTCCACCTAGAACAAAAAGGTGCCATATAAAATGATTATAGGGTATTCGTTTCCAAGCATAAAAAAATATACCCAAAGTATAAAATGCGCCGCCCAAAAAAAGTAATTGAGTACCAAGAGTGGAAGTATTATCCAGCAAGTTTTGAAAATCCAATACAATGAGCCAACCCATTGCCAGATAGAGTAGTAAAGATATTACTTCGAACTTTCCTGTGAAAAATATTTTGAGAATGGTTCCTATCAAAGCAAATGCCCAGACTATATAGAAGATTAGCCAGCCATTACCGGCTTCCAGATTTATTAAAGCAACGGGAGTATAAGTCCCAGCGATAAGCAGGTAAATACTGATATGGTCAATAACACGGAATTTCTGTTTCAGATTAAAATTTGAAACAGAATGATATAGTGTCGATGCCGTAAATAAAACAATGAAACACAAACTGTAAATAATAATGCTTAAAGTGGCATAGGTGGTCTTTTGTGTATTCTGGGCTAAAAGGATAAAAAGACCAAAAACACCCAATATAATTCCGAGTCCGTGCGAGATTGCATTAAGTTCTTCCTCTGTTTTATAAGACAGTTTTTCATTCATTATCTCTTAATTGGGTTATTTGTATCGTTTACCATGTTTAATTACCATATCAACATCCTGCAATAGGCTTATATACCGCAAAACATCTCCATCAACAGCAATAATATCAGCATACTTGCCAGGAGTAATCGTACCAACTTCATCTGCCACACCCATCCAGAGTGCGGGCCAATAAGTAGCTGAACGAATAGCATACATAGGGTCAATTCCAAATTCATTTACCCAAACATCGAGCTCATTCCAAGTAGACTGGCTATGAAATTTCATGGGAATTCCACTATCAGTACCAATCATTAATACAACCCCTGCATCCATTAATTGTTTTATTTTAGTTTCCAATGTAGGCTTTCGAGAAGGAGTTAGCTGAAAATAAGGCATACGATCTGGGTGCTCTATACTTTTTTGAATGTCAACTATCACACTATCAGGCAGTCCTAAGTGCCATGAATCGCTGTCTAACCTTTCAGGATTATCCCTCATATATTCGTAATTATAGAGTCCTTCAACGGTAGGGCACCAAAATAAGGGGCCCAGGTTCATTTGCGCAGTTCGTTCTTTGATCATTTCCATAATATCATCTGGATATCTTGGGGCTGATGATAGTCCCGTATG
Source organism: uncultured Maribacter sp. (assembly GCA_964649755.1). Classification (GTDB taxonomy): domain Bacteria; phylum Bacteroidota; class Bacteroidia; order Flavobacteriales; family Flavobacteriaceae; genus Maribacter_A. The sequence goes on from CAZYQR010000073.1 coordinate 9,626, forward strand.
TTCAAAACAATCTACACCGACCCTTAGTCCACTGCGAATTTCCTCTGGTCGGTGACTGTGTGCCACCACCTTTAAATTGTGTTTATGTGCTTCATCGACTACTGCCTTGAATTCTTCCTTGGTCATTTGATCTTGATCCACAATTTTTATACAGTCGACACCGGCATTGGCCAATTTTCTGATTTTCTTTCGTCCGTCTTCAGCCCCGTTTACCCCCCATCGAAAATCTTCGGTCCCTGGATATGGTTTGTGTTGTATGAACGGACCCGATACATAAAGTGTCGCTCCTGGAATCTCCCCGCTGTTGATGGCATCACGAACTGCAATACTTTCATCCAAAGGTGCACCCAAATCCCTGGCACTAGTAACTCCGGCCATTAATAATTGATAGGCAGAAGCAGGCATTATAACATCTTTGAACAATGGTGGATAGGTTTTATCCCAATAAGTATAGTCAGCATGTCCGTTGATCATGGTATGCACGTGCATATCCCACAAACCAGGGAGAACAGTTTGTCCTTCTGTGGAAATTATTTCGGCATTTGATGGTATTGGAGTATCAGAAATAGTTCCAACTGTTTTAATCTTTTCCCCATCAATAATGATTACGCTATTCTTAATTGGAGTTGAACCAAAGCCATCTATTAGCGTACCTCCAACCAAAGCTTTGATTTTTGTTTCCTGGGAGTTAAGTAGTAATATGGATAGTGTGAAAATTGTAGAAAGTAGTGTTCTTAACATAATATCTATTTTCACTAAATATAGTAAAAACCTATGTTTTTA
>CAZYQR010000074.1:0-10344 GCA_964649755.1 uncultured Maribacter sp.
ATAGCCATAGCTACGGTTCAAAATTTTAACGAAATAGTGCACAAAAAGGGGCATAAGAAAATAATTGACATATTTCAAAACAGCTTCTTAGTTATTCCAGATTCCATAGCCCATTCTATTAATTTTATAACATCAAGTGCTTGTTGTGGTGAAATGATTAATGCTGCATCCAATTTTAAAACTTCATATATATTTTTATAGAATTGATCATAGCCTCCGTTCTCGGTTGTAATTTTTTCCGCAATATTAGTCTCATGATTGGTTAATCTACCGTAATTCTCTTCTATATCTTCTCCAATCCCGTCCCAATTAATTGGGTTCCCGGCCAATCTATTTTCTTGCGGATCATTCCCATATTTAATAAAACGGCTCTTTGTTCCTGTAAGTGAAAACGTAGGCATTCGTTCTTTGGTTAACATATCTGAAACTATAGTAGCCTTAAAATTCTCATATAAAAAGGTGATGTTAAAATAATCCAACACTTTTCCATTTGCACGTTGAATTTGCAAATCTGCTTCAATATCCATTGGCCAACCAAACAAAACTAACACTTGATCAATTAAATGAGAACCTATATCGTACAAAATTCCTGCACCTGGATACGGATCTTCTTTCCAAGCCTTTGGCCCTATTTCTGGCCTAAACCTATGTACTGCTATACTACAATCCTTTAAATTTCCTAATCGCATAGTAGCTAGTAACTTTTGTATGGTTTTAAAACCTCCTTCAAATCGTTTATTGTGATACACCGCGATTTGTAAACCTTTCTTCTTAGCAAGTGCTATAAGTTCTTCTCCTTCCTTAAAAGTAGCCGTCATGGGCTTTTCTAATACCACATGTTTACCTGCCTCCAAGGCCTTCTTTGCCATTTCAAAATGCAAATAGGTTGGTCCGTTTACAACAATCAAGGTTACTTCTTTATTGTTGATCAATTCTTCAAAACTCCGAACTATTGTAGCATTTGGATAGGACGCTTTTGAATTTGATTTTGTTCTTTCCAGAATCAATTTTAGTTCAAAATTGGGATTCTTTTCAATAAAGGGTGCATGAAAAATGCGACCACTCATACCAAAGGAAACCAGGCCTACTTTAATTTTTGAATTTGACATAGAACTATATTGACTATAATTTATTTTAATTTTAAAAAGTTAGAGACTGTTTTGAAAGCACCATAATTCATCTGTACAAATATAACCTCTCTTTGATTTATTTCTGATATATTTAATGAAGTGATTTAACTCAAAAAAATACATATTCCTTCTTTATTGTAGTTTAACTAATTATAATTGGAACGATATTCCAGAACAATGCGAAAAAGCAGATGTAGCTTTCTTCTTCAAACGATGGGGCGGAAAAAATAAAAAGAAAAATGGTCGCACCTATGATGAAATGCCTGAAATAGAATTACAACTTAGCGTCTGAAAAACTGGCCATAAACCCCTGATCTACAAAGTTTATAACTGCTACCCTCCTTTGCCATATTCATTACCAAAAAGCAGATAGATATTTTGGCCCATGTCTTGGAAACCAATGCCGAAACCTAAGTGCTACTATTTCACAAAATAACCACTTTTGCTTCCTAAATTTCATGCAGATTTCATTGCCTTACGAAAGCTATTTCACTAACTTGCAAAGTCTTTTTTTTAGACTCGAACTAGTAAAAATTAACACACTCAAACCTATGAAACGTAAAAAGCAATCGTTTACAAAAAAAACATTCGTAATGGCACTCTCCGCCGTCTTTCTTTTCTCCACCAATTTTAGCTGTAAAAATGCCGATAAGAAAGCAGCCGATGCAGAAGAAGTTGCCACTGAAATGGAAACCACGCCCGATTTTCAGATCTCCCTAGCCCAATGGTCGTTGCACAAAACCTTTTTCGGAGTTGATAAAATGGATTTTACCGCATTTGGTAAAACACTACAAGAATCCCCAGATGACGTATTAAAGGGCCGAGATCCCATGGATTTTCCTGCCATGGCAGCTGAATACGGGATAAACTCCATAGAATTGGTCAACACATTTTACTTCAGCAAGGCTGAGGACATGGAATATTGGACCGCGTTTAAAAAGAAATGTGACGACGCCGGAGTAAGCGTTGGATTGATCATGTGCGATGCCTTGGGTAATTTGGGTGATGCTGATCCTGAAAAGCAATTGGAAGCAGTTGAAAACCATTATAATTGGGTCGATATCGCCAAGTTCTTGGGTGCACATTCCATTCGCGTAAATGCTGCTGGTGAGGGTACCCCAGATGAATTGGCCAAAAATGCCGTAAACGGACTCTCTAGCTTAGGAAAGTATGGTGCTTCCAAGGGTATCAACATCATTGTTGAAAATCACGGTGGCTATTCTTCTGATGGAACATGGCTAAGCGGTGTAATGGCAAAAGTAGGTATGGACAATGTTGGTACACTTCCTGATTTTGGGAATTTCTGTATAGAGCGTTCTGCCGATGGTTGCGCCAATGAGTACGACCGTTATAAAGGTATGAAAGAACTAATGCCTTATGCTAAAGGTGTAAGTGCAAAATCACATGAATTTGACGCAGCGGGAAATGAAGTAAATACCGATTTTCTTAGAATCATGAAAATCGCAAAAGAATCCGGCTTTAAAGGCTACGTGGGCATTGAATATGAAGGCACACAGCTTTCAGAGGATGAGGGTATAAAAGCCACAAAAGCCCTGCTAGAGAAAGTGATCGCGCAACTCTAGTCAGCGATTAGAAATAAAATTAATAAGCCCCTTGTCCTTCGACCGTGCTTCGACCCTGTCTGCCGACAGGCAGGTGCGCTCAGCATGACACGCTCAGGATGACAAGGGGCTTTTTATAAAGGCCCTTAAACGTCTTTGCGAGGTACGAAGCAATCTCTAAGTTTTTGTGAATCAGGTAAAAGATTACTTCCCCCGAATACTCGGGGTCGTAATGACGGCTTATTTTAACTTTTTAGTCACCCCCTTAAAAACTACCCCTGACATCATCTGTCACTATACCCAATAACTTTGTATCTTGTTAAACCTTAAAAACGAAATACAATGAAAAATGCAATCAGTTGGTTTGAGATACCAGCAACGAATTACGAAAGGGCCAAAAAGTTCTATGCAACCATGCTAGGTGTTGAAATTACAGACATGCATATGCCAGATGTAAAATATGGTATGTTCCCTTATGACAACGACAACAATGGTGTTGGCGGGGGTATTGTTGAAATGCAAGGCGCAACTCCCTCTGCGGAAGGGGTTACCATTTATCTTAATGGTGGAGACGACCTTAGCGCACCTTTAGCACGTGTAGAAGCTGCCGGAGGAAAAATAATCATGCCCAAAACCGATATAGGAGAAAATGGTTTTATGGCACAACTTATCGACACCGAGGGCAATAGAGTAGCCTTACATTCCTGGAAATAAGCACCTATTCTGTCATTTCGAGCGAAGTCGAGAAATCTCATTTTTAACATGATTGACATTTCGACTCCGCTCAATGTGACAGTAGAGCACCTGTTTTAAGTTTAATACTAAAAGCATTCTTTTATAGGAAATCAATGATTGATGCATGTCGCAACTACCAAGACTTATCAGCATTCTTACCCTATTGAAATCCCGACGGGTTTTAACGGCTACGGAACTGTCTAACAAATTCGATATCAGTATTCGTACGGTCTATCGGGACATTCAAAAATTGATTGAGGCTGGAGTTCCTGTAATCACCCTCGATGGCCGAGGCTACACCCTAATGGATGGCTATACTGTAGCGCCTGTACAATTCACCGAAAAACAGGCCAATGCCCTGATTACCGCCCAGCATTTGGTGAACAATAGTAATGACTCTTCTTTTTCGAATGACTTTGAGGAGGCATTGACCAAGATAAAATCGGTCTTCAAATCTTCAGTCTTGGAGAAAAGCGAACTACTGAATAACAAAATACATGTGTTTGATAATCAGTATGAGAACATTTCAAGCAATGCGCTTTCAGAGCTTCAATTAGCGATAACCCACTTTAATTATGTGGAAATCAATTATCGTAAGGCCGATAATCCCAATATATCCTTTAGAAAAATAGAACCTTGTGCCATATTCTCTACCCATCAAAAATGGATATTGATTGCTTGGTGCCATCTGCGAAAAGACTATAGGGCTTTTAGGGTAGATCGAATCCAACACTTTAAAATACTTCAGGACAATTTCGAGGATCGTAAATTTAACATTCAAAAGTACTTTCAGTCTTGTCCGTACGAAATGTGAAATTCATCGATTAGGTTTGTCGGGTATCTAATTGCCTGCCAACCAAAAACTACTTTTTGGCAAGTAGAGCGGCAGCATTTAACTAGTTGAACAGGTCTTTAGGTAGTGAAATGTAACATCACCGCTGCAAAAATGTGCATAAAACACGATCCACATAGTCCTACTTAAATTCTAACCAACGATATAATAGAAGTAATAATCCCTTCGATATAATAGGATAATTAAGGCAACCTATTGCGTTACAGCCCATCTTATAGACAAAAATCATCATTTGTTATGGTCAAAATACCATTTCAGCGTCATATGATGGATTGGGGTTTCACCCTTAAAAACAAAGTGAATATTTGCGACATTTCTATGAAAACCCTAAATTCTTGCCTATTATGAAGAATCCTATTTTATGGCTTGTCAATACATTAGTGCCTTCATTCAAAGGCATGTTGTTATTGGCTGCCGCGATTATCATTGTTCCAATTAATGGCTGTGATAATCAAGACAAGATTTTGGAACAAGGCCTATTGTCAGGAACTATAACCATAGGTCCTCTTTGCCCAGTGGAAACGTTTCCTCCCGATCCCAATTGCGAACCCACGGAAGCTACCTATAAGGCTTGGCCAATCGGAGTCTGGACAGCAGATAAAAAATCAAAGCTGGGACAATTGGAACCTAATTTGGATGGCACCTACAACTTTGAATTACCCGTAGGCACTTTTATTGTTGATCTTGAAATACAACATCTTTTCGACACCACTTTACCCGAAACAATTGAAATTGAGGCTGACAAGACTGTCTTTCTTGATATTGTAATAGATACGGGAATTCGATAAACTAAAACCCCTTTTCGGACACTATTTAGTGACATTCGTCCTAACTCTCCTTCTTTTGATTCAGGTATTACATAAATTCAGTTGTATTAATTAATCCAACTGAAAACCACCTATGAAATTTTTAAAGTTCACAAAGTTATTTCCAATCCTTTTCACACTATTTGTATTCGCCACTTGTAGTACAAAAGAAGAATCTATTGTTCATGACGATAAGGCTATCGCAGATGAAGAACAAACGTCTAATTGGTTGGCCTACGGACGTACGCACAATGAAAGAAGGTTCAGTCCATCAACGGACATAAATTCCACCAATGTGGCCGACCTAAAGGTAGATTGGTTTATGGATCTACCCAATGATGTGGGCTTGGTCTCAACACCGCTGGTCGTTGATGGTATTCTATATTTTACAGGAAACATGAATATTGTAAAAGCAGTTGATGCAGTTACTGGAGGGCTAATTTGGGAACACGATCCTAAAGTGGCCAAAGAGGTTGAGGGCAAACGTAAAATCGGATGGAAACATAATCGGGGATTATCGTACTACGAAGGCAAGATTTTTGCCGCTACATGGGATGGTCGGTTGCAAGCCTTGGATGCTAAAACCGGTACTCAAATATGGTCTGTACGTACCTTTGACATGAATAGGTCCCTTTACATTACCGGGGCACCCAAAGCTTTTAAAGGCAAAGTATTGATAGGCAATGGGGGCACCGAAAATGGCCCTACCCGAGGATGGGTGACGGCCTATGACGCTGATACGGGCAAGGAAGCTTGGAAGTTCCACATCGTACCCGGTAACCCTGCCGATGGTTTTGAAAATGAGGCGATGGAAATGGCGGCCCAAACCTGGACGGGTGAATGGTGGAAACATGGCGGCGGCGGCAATGCATGGCACGGTTTCACTTATGATGCCGAATTGGATGTACTCTACATAGGCACAGGAAACGGCTCCCCATGGAACCGAAAAATAAGAAGTCCGGAAGGGGGCGACAATCTTTTTCTTTGTTCCATTGTGGCTTTAAAACCAGATACGGGTGAATACGTTTGGCACTACCAGACCACCCCCGGCGAAAGTTGGGATTATAACAGCAATATGGATATTGTTTTGGCAGACCTGACGATTGAAGGTAAAGCAGTAAAAGCATTGTTGCATGCACCCAAGAATGGTTTCTTTTATGTCATTGATCGAGTAACCGGAAAACTGCTTTCCGCAGAACCTTTTGCGGAGACCACTTGGGCCTCACATATTGACATGAAAACCGGAAGACCTGTAGAAATTGAAGGTGCGAGGTATGAGAAAGACCCCTTTTATATTGCACCTAATGCTTGGGGAGCACACAGTTGGCATGCCATGTCTTTTAATCCGAATACCGGGCTTGTATATATTCCTGCCCTGCATCAGGGCGCCAACTATTCCGATGAAGGCATTGATTTAGGCACGTGGCAATCTGTTGAATTTCAAGGAGGCACCGGTGTCTATACCACTGCTGATGATAGGAAGCGGGATTATCCGGCATCCTTGATTGCGTGGGATCCAGTAAAACAAAAAGCAGTTTGGACAATACCACAAGAGCATATGCACAACGCAGGGACGCTGACAACGGCAGGTAACCTCTTATTACAAGGAAGACCAGATGGTAAATTTTTGGCCTATAATGCAGAGACCGGAGATATCTTGTGGACATTCGATACGGGATTGGGCATTGCCGCTCCACCCATAACCTATACTATCAATGGCAAACAATACATTTCGCTCTTGGTGGGTTGGGGTGGCGGATTTGCCGCTCTTGGTGCCTTTGACGCAGCAAATTTAGGTTGGGCCTATGGGAAACAAACAAGAAGGTTGATTACCTTTTCATTGGAAGGTACAGTGAATATGCCCAAATTGGCAGCACCCTATGTACCTGTACCCTTGGATGATCCAGATTTTGTTATCGATGATGTCCTTGCAACTATTGGCGCGGTCAAATATGGGGAATGCCGCGTTTGCCATGGCCCAGCAATAATCAGTGGTGGAGGGGCACCTGATCTAAGGGCCTCCCCTATTCCTATGGATATAGCTACTTTGACCGCTGTAGTTAGGGATGGTGCCAAAATAGCAATGGGCATGCCTGCACAACCCGATATTACTGATGAACAGTTGCTAGGCCTGCAGCACTTTATTCGCAAAACTGCCAGGAACCATTTACAGATGATTTCGAATGCACAGCAACAGAGTGCAGGGCATTGAGAAGATCGATAGTAAGAAAGTGAAGGTGAATTAGTTGCAATATATAATTAAATATCATCATTAGGCATTGTATCTTTGGGGTTAATAAATCAATCCTATGAACAAGGCCCTCGAACTATTTAAGTTACAAATCGGCAAGGACGCATCACATTCCCCTAGCCCATTAATGCAATGGTTGAACCCCATTTTAATCCGAGCGGAACCTGGTGAATTGGAGTTTTCCTATGTAGTACGGGAAGAAATGACCAACCCCTTGGGTATTATTCACGGCGGTACAACGGCGGCCATTATAGATGATGCTATTGGGGCTGCGGTGTTCTCATTAGGTGTTTCGCATGTATACACAACAGTGAGCCTTTCTGTAGATTATTTTAGCCGTGCCCAGACGGGGGAAACCATTATTGCACAGACCAAAGTCATTAAAAAAGGCAAGCAAATCATCAATGGCGAATGTGAGGTCTGGAATGCCGATAAAACCCGATTGATCGCCAAAGGACATTCAAACCTCATACAAACTAAAATAGAAATCTAAGCCCTATTTTTTGTCCCCTTTCAAGGATTGATCCCCTTGGTTTAAGGTAAGGTTAACCACCTCTCCTGAATCATTTCTTCCAAAGATCAATTGTGCGGCAACCACCTTTAAGAAGAAGGTGTCTTTTGCTTCTGGGAACATTTCAACTTCAGGCTGACCGGTTGCTTGACCAAATATCTTACCTTCTTTGGTGGTAACTTTGATTATAAAGCCAGGTTGTAATTCATAACTACCCGAATAATCATTCAATGTTTTAGCGGCAATGGTTATGACTTCCTTTTCAGTTGCTGCTTTGCGATCTGTTTCCACCCCTTTGCTTTTAGCTATTCGGGCTGCAAAATTTGCTACTTTCTTACCATTTTCCATAGTGAACCCATAGGTGGTCAATCCGCCTTCAAAATGAAACTTAATAGCAGAATCTGCAAATAGCTTTAATTTATCGCTTCCTTCACGTTGGCTATATAACTGTCCGTCTTCCAAAGTAATAGTCCGCAACACCTCATTATCAAACTCATAATTACCTACCCATTTGTTCAATTCTTCCGTAGTAAGGGAAACACTTACATCTTCTGATGGAAAAGGTTTGCCTATAGCCAAAGCCGCCATTTTTACCGCAGGGTCTTGGGGCGAAATACCATTGGTATTGGTTAGCAGAATTACATATACATTTTCAGAGGGTACATAAACCCCTTGGGTAACATAGCCGAAAATTCCACCGCCATGCTCTATACTTTCTGTACCATTTATCTCGCTCACCTGCCAGCCATATCCATAATGGGTTGGTTTACCATTGTTCAAAATGCCAGTGGTAAATGCTTTGGTTTTGCTTTCTACAGAAATCAATGTGTTGTTATGCACAGCTTTATGCCACAACAACATATCATCAACACAGGACATTAAAGAACCGGCTGCATATGGTAAGGTCATACTCAAGTAATCCGCATTTTTGTAACCCCCTTCGATGGGCATATAACCGCTGGCACGTTTTTTAATCAAATTTGATTTACTACCGTAGTACGAATTATTCATTTTTAAGGGAACAAAAATGTTTTCGGAAATAAAATCGGCATAGGATTTTCCGGTAACTTTTTCAATAATGTAACCTAAAACTATATACCCAGAGTTGTTATAATACCATTTCTCACCGGGATTAAAATCCATGGGTTCGTCTTTAAAAACGTCTATGATTTCTTTTGGGCTTTGATCGGTTCTTGCCGTTGCCCTAAAGTTTGGTAAGTCGGTATAACTCTTGATACCAGATGTGTGGTTCAATAAATTATGAATAGTAATCTTTTTACCATTTGTAGGATACTCGGGCAGGTATTTCATGATTTCATCATCCAAATTCAATTTACCCTGTTCCATTAACATTAATATGGAGACTGATGTAAATTGTTTGGTAATAGAACCCAATTCAAATACATTTTCCGGTTTCATAGGAACATCAAGTTCCAGATTCGCCATCCCAAATGCCTTGCGATATAATACTTTTCCGTCTTTATAGACTAAAGCGGTGACTCCGGGTTTACCGGCATTGTAATTATCTTGCAATAACGCATCAAATTGTTTATCTAAATTTTGTGCGAAAACGACCGTGCAGGAATAGGCCGCGATGATAAAAAATAATAGAATCGATTTTTTCATAATATGGAGTATTTGTTTTTTGATTGTCGGTTATAGTATTAGGACGACCATAGTATCATAAATGTTACATAATACATAGTGTTTTTTGATTTTTAAATGAACCGTCCCTAGTATCTATTTTTTACAACCAATAAATGAAAATTCCCTTGAAATCCCATATCATCCAAAGCCATATTTTATAAGTATTAAAATACTATTGCCCTAAAATGGCCGTTTTAGAACGAAGTAGTCCTAATCTTACATGTTTTATTGTAAATAAATTGCAATAACCCTATTCAAAAAACAACCTAATGATAGCACCTAAAGACCATATTAACGAAAAAGAACGATTGGCAGCATTGGACTCTTATTCTATTCTGGATACGCTACCGGAAGAAGATTATGACAACTTAACGGCAATAGCCGCGGAAATATGTGGGACACCTATCAGCTTGGTAAGCCTATTGGATAATGAACGGCAATGGTTTAAATCCCATCATGGCTTAGGTGCCACGGAAACACCTAAGGAATTTGCTTTTTGCGCACATGCAATTAATGATGATGATGATATTTTTATCGTACAGGATTCTAGAACTGATGAACGATTTCATGATAATCCTTTGGTTATTGGGGAGCCAAGAGTCATCTTCTATGCCGGGATTCCACTCACTACTGAGGAGGGATTGCCCTTGGGTACATTATGCGTTATCGACCACAAACCGAAATTACTGAGTCAAAGTCAACTAAGTTCTTTAAAAGCACTTTCGCAACAGGTAATGAATTTGTTACATCTGCGAAAAAGTAACATAATGCTTAAAAAAACAGTTGAAAACCTCAAAGAAAAAAACGAGGAGTTGGAACGGTTCGCCTACATCGCAGCACATGACTTAA